>JBEKGV010000112.1:0-11227 GCA_050012615.1 Acetobacteraceae bacterium
GTGTCGTTCCGGCGCCGGGTGATGGCAAGCTGGAGCCGGAGGCGTTGAATGGCACCGACCTTCTGGAATTGTCGGTGCACGTCAACGACAAGCATCGTCAGGCGGTGCTGGTCGCTCGGCTCGACAATCTCGGCAAGGGTGCGTCCGGGGCGGCGGTGCAGAACATCGGCCTGATGCTCGGTTTGCACGAAGGTGTCGGGAAACGGGAAATGGCGCATGCCTGACCTGCCGTATGGCGGGTTTGGCCCGATCTTTGCGCTGAACGGCGTCACGCCGGCGATCGCCGCGGACGCGTTCATCGCGCCGACGGCGGCGGTCATTGGCAATGTGGTGGTCGGGTCGGAAACCGGCATCTGGTTCCACTGCCTCGTCCGAGGCGACCTGAATTCAATCCGCATTGGCACGCGGTCCAACATTCAGGACGGCGCGATCATCCATGTCGATTCGGGGGAGTTCTCGACGTTCATCGGCGACGACGTGACGGTCGGGCACAATGCGGTCATCCATGCCTGTACGCTGAAGAATCGCGCGTTCGTCGGGATCAGCGCGACCGTGCTGGATGGCGCTGTGATCGAGGAGGGCGGGATGCTCGCGGCCGGAGGACTGCTGACTCCGGGGAAAGTGATCGGTCCGAACGAGTTGTGGACCGGTTCGCCCGCGAAACTTCGCCGCGTGATGGATGCGGAAGAACGCAAGCGATTTGACCGCAACGCCGAGGTGTATCTTGGGTTGGCGAAACAGTTTCGCGCGGGTTTGCGGTCTGTTGGGTGAAATGTCTTCGATCGGCCAGTCAACGGCCAGGTGAGGCGCCGCGCCGGCGCATTCAGTACCTGACCGGGGGCGGCAGGCTGTGGTCTCGGTCTTCGTATTCCTTCTGGGTTCGTTCACGGATGCGCGAGTCCGAAACGATCACCGTTACACCCCAGGCGCGCGCATCCTTGTCGGGAACCGGTGGAACCGGATCGGATGGATTGATGATCTGCCGCGGGAAAACCGATGTGGAAATCGTTATCTGGCCATTGTCTTCCGACCCGTTCGGATACCAATAGCCGTTCCACAGCCGGAATTGCACCGTACCGTCAGGCATTTTATATCCATTTCGCCAATCCACCACGTATCGGTTGCCGTATCGATCGAATGCCGGTGCCAACAGGCGTTCAACATATGCCGGCGTCGAAAGGTGCGACCAGGCACTGATGACCCAGACGATCTCCTGGCCCGCCGGATTGCGCACGATCGAGAGAAAGGCTTCCTCGCATTGCTCGCCCGCGTCGCCCGAGCATTCACCGCTCCGCGGAGGCGCCGCCATCGTGCCCTCCCACCGTTCTCGCCGGTTGCCTCCCCACTGGATTGGCTGAGGCAAAAAGCCCAGTTCGAGAAGACGATTGGAGGCCTCGGCGAGAGTCATGCCGATGTTCACGCCACGCCAGGACAAGGCGGGCTCGTCGTCAGCGGCTTCGCACCGGCCGGCAAGCGCCAACGCCAGTGCCACCACGAGTGTTGTGAACCTAATGCTCACCGTCCCATACCCAACCTGGCCGCTGCCTCGTCACGGCCATGTTACGGGACCGATCTTACAATTTAACTACGATCGCGCGGAACGCGCGCGTCAAATCGTCTTAACTGAGGACACCAAAATCATTCAATCAAAAGTCGTTGTTATTATCTATTAGTGCTATTTCAAAACAAAATATTACCGGTCGGCGAATGAGTTAACCGATTTGAACGGGCCCCAATACGTCATCGCCGTCCCCCGACCTGAGCGGGGGATCACCCGGTGGCGTCTTGTTGACCCGCTCTCTGCCCAGGAACAGCGAAACGCGAGCAATCCAAGCCCTCACGGGCTTCGTCCAATCCCCATTGCCGCGCCGCGCGCGCGAACCGTCGCAGCAGCAAATCCGCGTACGGACCCGAACCCGAGAACCGGTGACCAAACCGAGGATCGTTCAACCCGCCGGCCCTTGTGTCGCGGATCAGGTTCAACACATGCTTTGCCCGATCCGGGAAATGCTCGTGCAGCCAGGCTTCGAAAATCGTTTTCAACTCGTGTGGTAGCCGCAACAGAATGAACGAAGCATGGCGGGCGCCGGCCCGCGCACCCGCTTCCAGCAGCTTCTCCATTTCCGCGTCGTTCAGGCCCGGGATCATCGGCGCCGTCAGGATGCCGGCTGGCACGCCGGCGCGGGTCAGTTCCTCGATCGCGTGGAGCCGGCGGGCGGGGATCGCCGCGCGCGGTTCCATCACCCGCGCCAACCGCGGATCGAGAGTCGTCACTGACAAATAAACTCGCACGAGGTTGCGCTTCGCCATAGACGACAAAATGTCCAGATCGCGGAGCACGCCCGCCGATTTAGTCACGATCCCTACCGGATGATTGAATTTGTCCAACACCTCCAGCACCGAGCGCGTCAGTTTCAGCGTCCGTTCCACCGGCTGATAAGGATCCGTGTTCGACCCAAGCGCCATTACCCTGGGCACATAACCGGGCTTGCGGAATTCCTTTTCCAGCAACACCCCGACCTCAGGCTTGAAGATCAGTTTGGTCTCGAAATCCAGGCCGGGCGAATAACCGAGATACGCGTGCGTCGGCCGGGCGTAGCAGTAGACGCAACCATGCTCGCAGCCACGATAGGGATTGACCGCACGGTCGAACCCCAGATCCGGAGAGTTGTTCCAGGCGATCGCGGACTTCGTCGAGTCCTTGATCAACGTGGTGGCGAGCTTTACCGGCTCCTCTATCTCGCCGGTCAGCGTGTCCCAGCCGTCGTCGAACGGGCTGATGACCGACGACTCGAACCGGACGGCCGGATTGGTCACCGCACCCCGGCCGCGCTGGCTGGCAGAGGGCATCCGCGCGATGGGCGCGGGTTCCGGCACGCCCGCCCGGTCCAGTGCGACGATGGCGTCCTTGTCTGATTCAGCGAGTTCCGGCATGGTCCGTTCCCCGTGTGTTCCCGGAAACACCATCGCGAATCTCCGACTGACCGTCAAGAACAAAACATGAAAATATCCGTCGTTATCCCCACCTTAAACGCGGCCGCCACCCTGCCCGCGACCTTGGCCGCGCTCGGCGCCGTGGACCAGATCGTGGTCGCGGATGGCGGCAGCGAGGACGGCTCGGTCGAAGTCGCGCGGAATGCCGGAGCTCAGGTGGTGACCGCCGTGAGGGGCAGGGGACAGCAATTCGCCGCTGGGATCACCGCGGCGACGGGTGAGTGGTTGCTGCTGCTGCATGCGGACACACGTCTCACACAGGAATGGCGTGAGGAGGCCGCGGCACACATGCGCGACAACCCGGACAAGGCCGCGTATTTCCGGTTCGCGCTGGACAGCGCTGACCCGCGCGCCCGCCAACTGGAACGCCTGGTCGGCTGGCGTTGCCGCGTTCTCGCGTTGCCGTATGGCGACCAGGGGCTGCTGATCCACCGCGACACGCTGCATCGCGTGGGCGGTATCCTACCACTCCCGCTCATGGAGGACGTCGACCTGATCCGCCGTCTCGGCCGGCACCGCCTGATCGGGCTGAATGCGCGAGCCCTGACGTCCGCCGCGAAATGGGAGCGGGACGGATGGTATCGCCGGTCGTGCCGAAATCTTCTATGTCTGTCGCTGTGGCTTCTCGGGGTGCCGCCTGGACGGATCGCGCGAATTTACGGATGAAGGACACGGTGATCGTCTTCGCGCGTGCGCCGCGGCTGGGAACCGTGAAACGGCGGCTGGCGAAAGATATCGGCGAGCGCGCCGCGCTGCGGTTCCATGCCGGCACCTTGATCCGTTTGCTGCGGGGCTTGCTTCGGGACCGGAGGTTCCGCACGATACTGGCGCTGACGCCGGACGGGGCCAGGGACCGGTTGCCGATAAGAGTGACGCGGATGGCTCAGGGGTTTGGGGACATCGGGCGACGTATGGACGCGGCGTGCCGGGGGTTTCGCCGCGGCAACGTCGCCATCGTCGGCAGCGACATCCCGGAGGCCAACGCCGCCGATCTTCGCGCGGCCTTCCGGGCTCTGGGCCGGCACGACGCGGCGTTTGGGCCGGCCGAGGACGGCGGTTATTGGTTGGTGGCGCTTGGCCCGCGCCGGCCGGCGCAACCTTTTGTCAAGTGCCGATGGTCTACAGAGCACGCGCTGGCCGATACGCTGCGGAACTTCCGCGGCCACCGCGTCGCGCGTTTGCGGAGATTGCGTGACGTTGACACGATCCGCGACCTGGCCGTGCAGCCTCGACACTTCGGCTAAAGGTGCCAACTGGAGACAAAGGACAACACGCGATGACCTGGCCCACCCAACAAGGCATTTGGCGCGGCGGCGATCTGCCTCTGCGGTCCGGCGCTGTTCTGACCGACTCCATGCTGTCATGGAAGGCGCATGGCACGTTGTCGGACGCGAAAGACAACGTGATCGTCTATCCCACCAGCTATGGCGCGCGGCACCCGGACCTGGAGTGGTTGATCGGTCCCGATGGCGTTCTGGACCCGACACGGTATTTCATTGTCATCATGGACCAATTCGGCAATGGGTTGTCGTCCTCGCCGTCGAACACACCGGATTATCCGACTCTCGTAACGGTCCGCGACAACGTCGAGACACAGCGTCTCGCGCTGATGGAACTGTTTGGCATCGACCGCGTCGCGTGTGTCTATGGTTGGTCCATGGGTGCTTTGCAGGCCTACCATTGGGCCGCGCTGTTTCCGGGCGCCGTCGACCGGATTGTCGTCAATTGTGGCGTGTCGCGCACATCCGTGCACAACCAGGTGTTCCTCCGTTCGCTGATGGCGACGCTGGAGGCCGCGCCGCAGCATATCGGCAACGGCCGTTTCTCCCACGAACCCGTGGCCGCCAAGCGCGCCTTCGGCCGGATCTACGCGGGCTGGGCTCTCAGCCAGGATTTCTACCGTGCCAACCTGCATCTTTCCTGGAGCTCGAAACCCAATCTCGGCTCGCCGGATCTGGAGACATTTCTGCGCACTGACTGGGAGGATCGTTTCGGCGCGGCGCCGGCGGCGAATCTTTACGCTCAGTTGATGACGTGGGATGCGGCGGATATCAGCGCGAACGAAACATATGGCGGCGACCTTGAGCAGGCATTGCGCGCGATCCAGGCCCATGTGTTACTGATGCCCGGTGAAACCGACCTCTATTTCCGTGTAGCCGACAACGTGGCGGAGCTCCCGTTCCTGGCGCATGCGGAACTGCGGCCGATCCCGAGCATCTGGGGGCATCGGGCGGGTAATCCGGTCCTCAATCCGGAGGATGCGGGTTTTATCAAGGCCGCCGTGCGGGATTGGCTCGCACGGGGTACAACGTAACGAAGCCATCCCCAGGAAGAGTGCTCCAGGGGGAGCCCCCAGGGGGAGTGAACGGAGTGTGACATGGCAGTATCCACCACGCGCAGCAATCCGCCCACCGTTCGCGAACCCACAGGCTACACGCACGCGATCGAGATCCGAAATCCCGAGCGATGGCTCGTGATCTCGGGTCAGGTCGGCATCGCGCCTGATGGCACGATCCCGGACACAGGTGGCGGCCAGATTACTCAGGCGCTGGCCAATTTGCGGGCGGTGTTGGAAGCGAACGACATGACCGTGACCAATATCGTGAAAACGACAGTGTTTCTGACCGACCGGTCACTGCTTGGTGCCTATCGCGCGGCGCGGACAGCTTTGCTGGGTGAGCATGCGCCAACATCGACGCTGCTGTTCGTCGCCGGACTCGCCGATCCCCGTTTCATGGTGGAAGTCGAGGCATTGGCCGTGGCCTGACAGCAGCCTTTTGTCGCGGTCAGGGCGCCGGAGCCGCCGCGTCAGGCCGGCGTAAAAAGAACGATACATGTGCGTGACGTCGGTCGGCGCACGCGGGAGTTTGTCTTTTTCTCGCGGCGCGAACCCGGTCGATGTCGCGAGATCCCCGGGGCCGGAACGCGGGGATCGCATCGTAACTCACCGGCGATTGGTAGAAATTCATCGTTTTCGACTGCGATTGGGCCGCGGGAAACGGGGATGTGGCTGGGGTCAAACAGAATCATCATTCCACCTTGTATTTCGGCGTGAGTCGGCGCACATCTGTTGCGTCGAGGAGACGGTCAGATGAGTTAGCCTCGCGCGAATGAGTTTCGTGCGTGGTCAACAACCTTTTGTTCCCGAAATCGCAAGTTCGACAGCCGGCCGCTTCGCCGGTGAGCAAACCTATGTTTTCTGAAAGGGCTTCTCATGCCTACTGGGACCGTTAAATGGTTCAACAGCCAAAAAGGCTTCGGCTTCATCGCACCCGACCAGGGTGGGCCGGATGCTTTCGTCCATATCAGCGCCGTCGAGCGCGCCGGCCTGCGTGACCTGCGTGAGGGCCAAAAGGTGGACTTCGAACTCGTATCTGACCGCAAGAGCGGCAAAATGTCCGCGGACAATCTCAAAGTTCACGCCTGATCTTTGCCTTGACCGGTGTCGCGGCTTCGGCCGCCGACATCGTGCGGAATGAGTTGATAGTTGGATGGACTCGCGGTCATACGATCGTGTCCATTGTCGCGAGCGATTGCGGCGGTTAGCCAATGCCGGTGACGGTGCGCCTGTCTGGCGCGCGTTTGCTGTTGCATGGACAAGCCCGGATACTCCATGGACCCCGCCGATCCGATCAATTGCCCAGGAGGGGCAACCGCCCAGGAGGCGAACGATGGCCAAAGGACAAAACCGCGGCAACCGTGAACCCAAGAAGCCGAAATCGAAAAAGCCGGCGGGTGGGCCGACCCCGTCAATCTTGTCGCCTAAGGGCATTACACCTCAGACCAACTTGCCAAAAAAGAAGGCGTAGTGCCGGCAGCGACTATTCTGCTCTGCCGGGAGCAGGCTGCCTTACCGAACGGCACCGTGACGGGAGCTACAGGCCACTGAAACGAAGCACGTTAAGACGTGGGCGTTTGCATGCGTAGTGGAACGAATTTCGTGGCTCGGATGTCCGAGGCGACGCCGTGTTGGATCCTGACCTGTTGCTCTGAGTAGATTCCGAGGCTGGCCTCAAGGACCCGCCTCCGCGTATTGACGCATCATTGGATTGTGCGGTCCAAGAATTGTCCGTCCCACGCCGCCATGGAGGGAGGCGATCGCGGTTCACGCGAGCCGGCCACTCGGGCACGGCGGGAAGCCTCACCAACCAATCCTGGGAACTCGCGGTTTTGACCGCGTCTGGGAGTGATCGGTGGGCCGACTTCAGCGCTCAACGCGCGATGCCATGATAGTCAAAAAGAGTAAAGCGGACAGGAGAGTATCATCACGGTCGAACACGCCGGCACGCGAATTGTGCATAAACCCTGGGGAAGTAAACATCTGCTCCCCTGGAGCGCGATCGATCCCGATGACGAACCGGTCGGCGAACTCTGGTTTCAACGGGCCAACGCAGTCGCACCCGATGCGGCCCTGTTGCTCAAGTTGCTGTTCACAAGCGAAAAGCTTTCGATCCAGGTCCATCCTGATGATACGTTCGCTCAGTCGATCGGCATGCCACATGGCAAAACCGAGGCGTGGTACATCCTCTCCGCGACGGCTGATGGCGCGGTAGCTGTCGGCCTCGAACGGAGCATCACAACTAATCAGTTTCGAACATCGATCGAGGACGGCTCGATTGCCGATCTGGTCCAATGGCGAAGTGTTCGCGCCGGAGATGTCATTTTCGTCCCCGCCGGCACGATCCACGCGATCGGTGCGGGACTGGTGCTCGCTGAAATTCAGCAGAACAGCGACGCGACGTTTCGGTTGTTCGATTATGGCCGCCAGCGGGAGCTTCATATCGCCAACGCGGTGGCGGTCGCTCATGCGGAACCGGCAGAGGCTCAGGTTGACGGCAGGCGCTTGACCGATGCCAGAACCTTGCTCCTTGCGTGTCCATACTTTGTTCTCGAGCGGATCGATCTCGCTCCGAACTCACGCTGGGAACTTGATGCCACCGGCGAGACCTGGCTGCTTGTGCTCGATGGGTACGGCCAGGTTGGAGTGATGAATGTGTCAGTGGGTGTAGCATTATTCGTCGAGACGGATCGTGTCACCATTGAAACCGGTCCTGATGGGTTGAGCGGTCTTGTGGCCTATGTGGGCACCGAGCCGCGGCCGGATCTTCTCGCCGAGCATACCCCAAAACAATCGACGGAGGCGCGATCGTGACCCAGCTCAGGCGTCTGGCGTTTATCGGCAATTCGCTGCCGCGCCGTTGTGGGATCGCCACCTTTACCACGCATCTCCAATTGGCGGTCGCGGAATTTCGACCCGATCTTGAAACCGGCATCGTGGCGATGACCAACCATGCTCATCGCTATGATTATCCAACCGTCGTTTGTCACGAGATCCAGGACGATAAAATTGAAGATTACGTGCGTGCGGCCGAATTTCTGAATGCCGGTGAGTTCGACGCGGTATCCCTTCAGCACGAGTTCGGTATATTCGGAGGGATCGCCGGCGGCCACATCATGGCCCTGCTGTCGCGATTGACCATGCCGATCGTCACCACTCTGCATACCGTCCTTGCCGAGCCAACCGATGCGCAACGAAACGTACTCGATCAAATCATTGATGCATCGTCGATGGTCGTGGTCATGGCCAAAAAAGGCCAGGACCTGTTGCGCACGGTTTATCGGGTGCCAGCAGATAAGATCGCCTTCATTCCGCATGGTATCCCGGATTTTCCTTTCGTCGAACCCGATCACGCGAAGAACACACTTGGCTTCGCCGACAAAGCGGTCATTCTGACGTTCGGCTTACTCTCCCCAAACAAGGGCATCGAATTCGTGATCGACGCGATGCCGGAGATACTGAAAAGCCGGCCTGACGCCGTCTATGTGGTTCTCGGCGCGACACATCCAAATCTGATCGAGCTGCACGGTGAGGCGTATCGCGAGAGCCTCATGGCGCGGGCGCACGATATTGGTGTCGCCGACCATGTGGTGTTCCTCAATCAGTTTGTCGATCAGCCGACGCTGCTCGGGTTCATTTCGATGTGCGATATATATGTGACGCCATATCTGAACGAAGCTCAGATGACCTCCGGAACGTTGGCTTACAGCTTCGGACTGGGCAAGGCTATCGTATCGACGCCGTATTGGCATGCCCGGGAATTGCTGGCGAACGGTCGCGGCGCATTGGTGCCATTCGGCGACTCTGCCGCGATCGGTAGGGAAATCGCTGATTTGTTGAGCGACAACTCAAGGCGCCAGGCCATGCGCGCCAACGCCTGGTCGGTCAGCCGATCAATGACCTGGGAACGAACGGCGGAACGCTATCTCGGTGTTCTCGAAAACCTGCGTCCGGCACACAGGCTTCGGGTGATTTCCCGGCAGCAGCAAACCATGCCTGGCCGCGATGAGGCAGTCCTACCGGATTTGCGGGTCGGACATTTGTTGTCCATGTGCGACGATACCGGTTTGTTCCAGCACGCGGTTCACTCGGTGCCGGACCGTCACCATGGCTATTGTGTCGATGATAATGCCCGAGCCTTGTTATTGGCCTGTTCCGTCAACAACCAAGGCGAACGACACCTGCCGGATGCGTTGACGGCTCGACTGGCCGCTTTCGTGCAGCATGCGTGGAACCCCGACACGAAGCGGTTCCGTAATTTCATGAGTTTCGACCGGCGATGGCTCGAAGACAGAGGCTCGGAGGACAGTCATGGGCGGACGCTTTGGGCGTTGGGTGAATGCTCCCGTAGTGATGCGAGCCCTTCGCGACGTCGATGGGCCGCGGCTCTGTTCGCCGAGGCGTTGCCGGCCGTTGAGGGTTTTCGTTCGCCGCGGGCCTGGGCGTTCACGCTGCTTGGACTGGACGCATACCATGATGCAGCCCAGTCGGATTCCTATGCCGCGTTCATGCGGAAGCGCCTGGCGGACAGGTTAATGACCAGCCTGTCACAGTTCGCGACCAAGGATTGGGTGTGGTTCGAGGACGTGCTTGCATACGATAATGCGCGATTGCCTCAGGCGTTGATCGTGACAGGCATTGCCACAGGTGCGCAGACTTATATCGAGGCGGGGCTGCGGTCTCTGCGTTGGCTTATGACAGTGCAGACGTCTCCGGCGGGGTGCTTCAGGCCCGTCGGAACGGATAGTTTCGGCGAAAAGCGAATGTCACCCCGGGCGTTTGACCAGCAACCCCTGGAAGCGACGGCGACAATATCAGCCTGCATCGCCGCATGGCACGCGGACGGTGATGACGTTTGGATAGCAAATGCGACGCGCACGTTTGCATGGTTTTTGGGCAAAAATGATCTGGAAACACCGCTGGTCGACGTGGAGACCGGGAGTTGCCGCGATGGGCTGCATCCCGACAGGCCGAATGAAAATCGCGGTGGCGAATCCGTTGTGTGCTATCTACTCAGCCTCGCGGAAATCAGGCTGTTCGCACGTCTGAGTGAAGGTGTCCCGAAACCCGTACCGGTTCAGGCTTTAAGCGCCTGAACCGGTGTATTCCATGTTCAACCGACCTGAGGACTCCTTGTCGCACGCACCGTTCCTTAACCGGCAAGCACACCGCGTCCTTGGCCTGGATCAGGACTCGGCAACCAGTCAACTGGCCGATGTTCTGGAAAATTTTGAGGGTCGTCACCGCAATCTGCTCGCGACATTTGAGGCGCGCGCCGACGAGATGGAAGAGGCCCTGACATCGCACATCGGTTTCACCCAGCTCGAGCGACGTCTGGTCGGGGCTTACTTCCTACATGAGTATTCCTTTGAGGCCTCGGCGCTGTTCAATCCGAGCATTGTCGCTCATCCGGACCAGACAGGCGTTCCCGACGGCGGATGCCGATTTGTCCTGAGCCTTCGGGCGGTCGGAGAAGGGCACATTTCGTCTCTGACGTTCCGGTCCGGCCTTATCGCGGCTGATGGGAGCGTGACGGTAGATCCATCCGCGCGGCTCGCCTCGATTCCGCGGGTGCACAATCGGACGTCGAGTCCGGATGGCGACGTTGTCGAGGTGATATTCGATTCGAATGAGGATATCAGCGAGCGCGTCATTTTTCCGATCACCGACGCTCAATCGAATGGCATCGAGGATGCCCGGTTCGTTGCATTCGACAATGATGGAAAAAGGACCTTTTACGCCACGTACACGGCGTATAGCGGCCGGGCGATCAGGTCCGAGTTATTGGAGACCACCGACTTCCTGTCGTTCCGGATGTCTCCGCTGCGTGGAGCCGCCACCCGGAACAAAGGCATGGCCTTGTTCCCCCAGAAGATCGACGGCCAGTACGCCATG
>JBEKGV010000113.1:0-8782 GCA_050012615.1 Acetobacteraceae bacterium
GATGCGTCATCACCGGGCTTGACCCGGTGATCTCTCGCGGCACTGTGCCTCGATTGATGGCCGGCTCGATGGCCGGCCATGACGTGCTTAACGACTGTGCCAAAGAGTCAGTCATTTGGGCGGTCGGTATAATACCGATTGCGCAAATAGATCGACTTTTGCCGTTATCGTCACGGCCCTCCTCCGACTTGATCGGGGGAGGGCCATGACGAATTTGTAAGGCCCGTACGTCAATCCGTCGGCATCACCAGCAACAATCAAGGCTCCGCCTGAGGCCCGCGTACCAGCCTGCCGGGAAGTGCTCCCGTCGCCTGGCCCTCGCGATAGGTCACCTGACCCGAAACGATCGTTGCCTCGTACCCGTAAACTTCCTGCAGCAGCCGCTTCCCGCCGGCCGGCAGATCGTGCGCGATATAGGGTTTGCCGGCACCCAGCCGATCCCAGTCGATCACGTTCACATCGCCCTTCATGCCGGCGCGCAGAATTCCGCGGTCGTGCAAACCCGCGGCGCCCGCTGTGTCGGACGTAAGGCGCCTGATCAATTCCTCCGGCGCGAACTTGTTGAGCGTGCGGCCCCAGTGCGTCAGCATCCAGGTCTGGAAGCCCGCATCCAGAATAAACGCGACATGCGCGCCGCCATCGCCCAGACCCATGATGCAGTTACGGTTGTGCAATAACGTTTCGGCCATCGACAAATCGCCGTAAGCGTAGCTCGAGATCGTCGTATAAATGAAGTCCGTGCCTTCGCTTTCCAACAGCACGTCGTAAGTCACTTCCTCCGGCGTCCGTCCCTCGCGCGCCGCGATCGCCGCGAAACTGTCTTCCTTCTTCGGCGCGTAAATCGGGGGGTTACCGAAGCGGAACATAAGATCCCACCGCAGCCGATGAAACAGCGGGAACTTGTTGAACTCTTTTGGATCCTCGCTGAGGATCTTTTTCCGAGTCTCCGGATCCCGCATCCGTGCCACGCGTTCCGCCAGCGGCAAATGAGCGATGGTCTGATACGTTCGGGTTCCCGAGAATGGATTCTGGCTGCCTGACAGGCCCAGAAGCGCACCGGTCGCACGAGGCCCGAACACCGGACGGACCGGAACGCCATCGGCCGCCGCGGCATCGGCATAACGCAACAGATCTCGCCACACTTCCGGCCGCGCATGCCGTTGCGTCAGCGTGAACACCGTCGGCCGGCCACTCGTTTCGGTGATACGCCGAACCATCGCGAACTCGGCATGCGGATCCGGAGCCCATTCGGACACGATTTCCAGCATGCCGGAGCCGGCGTCCTTCATGCCCAGTGCGATGCCCGTCAACTCGTCTTCCTGGGCTTGCAGGGTGGGGGTTGGGTCGCCTTTCAACGTCTTGTGCGAAATACTGCGTGACGTAGAGAAACCGAATGCGCCGGCCTGCATCGCCTCCCGCGCGATGTCGCGCATTTGCGCGATGTCGCCCTGATTGGCGTTTTCCAAATTGATAGCCCGATCGCCCATCACGAACACTCGGACGGCGGCGTGGGGCAACAAGGCACAAACGTCGACATCCCGCTGCTTCCGTTCGAGAGCGGACAGATACTCGCCGAACGTTTCCCACTCCCACTTCAGACCCTCGTGCATGACGACGTCGGGAATGTCCTCGACGCCTTCCATCAACTCGATCAGTCTTTGCCGGTCGGCGGGTTTGCACGGCGCGAAACCAACGCCGCAATTTCCCATGATGACGGTCGTCACCCCATGCCACGCACTCGGCGCCAAATGTGAATCCCACACCGCCTGGGCGTCGTAGTGCGTGTGAATGTCGACGAAGCCGGGTGTCACCAGCTTGCCCTTGGCATCGATCTCCTCCGCGCCCCTACCTGGCACGGCGCCAACCTGGGCGATCTTCCCGTCTTTGATGGCGACATCTGACTCGACAGGCGCATGGCCCGTTCCATCGACGACGGTACCTCCGCGGATGACCAGATCGAAATCGGACATTGGATCCTCCTGATGGTGGAGTTGATTGCGGCGATCGTGCTCCGGCGAATGCGTCATGACAAGCGCGACGGCCAAACGAGCATGGTCGCGACATGGGGACCACGAAGTCCGCGCCGGACAAACAAAACCCGGCGGCATGAATTCGCGCCGCCGGGCTCAGTAACAGTCGTCTCGATGTCTTAATCAGAGAGCCGCGAGAATCGTTTCCGCTTTGCTGGCCTCGAAGCCGCCCGGCGCCTCGACACCCAGATATGTGACTTTGCCGTTCTCCGCGACCAGCGCATAACGCTGACTGCGAACGCCCATGCCACGCGCCGTGATATCCATCTCGAGACCGAGAGCCTTGGCGAGATTGGCGGAGCCGTCGGCGAGCATCAGGATTTTGTCGCCGGTGCCCTGCTCCTTGCCCCAGGCACCCAGGACGAAGGCGTCATTGACCGCGGTGAGGGCGATGGTGTCGACGCCCTTGGCCTTGATCGCCGCCGCGTTCTGAACGAATCCCGGTAAATGCTTTTGACTGCAGGTCGGGGTGAATGCGCCCGGGACGGCGAACAACACCACCTTCTTGCCCTTGAAAATGTCGTCGGTGGACACCTCCTTCGGGCCGTCCGCCGTCGCCATCATCAGTTTCATCGACGGAATTGTGTCGCCAACTTTGATCGTCATGATTTTGTCGCTCCCCGAAAGGGGCAGGCCCGAGATGGGGCCTCCCGTGATCACGGGCGACTCCTAGCCCGCCTGCGAACCTGAGTCACGACCCCGCATCGGGTGCCGCTCCCGCCTTCGATACGTTTCCCCACCTGTCCCCCTGGCCTTCCGCCGCCTTGGCTGTCATCTTCCCGGCGCTGAGCGGGAGGATGCTGCGTGCTAAGCATGAAAGGAAAAGTGGCGATCGTCACCGGCGCCGGGTCGGTCGGGCCCGGCTGGGGCAACGGCCGCGCGACCGCGACGCTGCTGGCCAGACAGGGGGCGGAGGTCTTCCTTGTCGATATCGACGAAGCTGCCGTTCGTGTCACTCAAGATATCATCGAGAAGGAAGGTGGCACTGCCCATACCCATCGAAGCGACATGATGAATGCCGCGGACGTGCGGGAGATGGTGCAGGCCTGCGTCACCCGGTTCAAACGTATCGATATCCTGGTGAACAATGTCGGCGGCTCCGCTCCCGGCGATCCGGTCGCCATGGCTGAAGACGTATGGGACCGGCAGATCGACTTCAACCTCAAGACCACGTTTCTGGGCTGCAAATACGTCATTCCGGTGATGCTGGAGCAAGGCCGCGGCGCGATCGTCAATATCGCCTCGGTCGCGGGGATGCGAAACGATTTTCTCAGCGGCCGGTCACATGTCGGCTATAGTGCCTCGAAGGCTGGCGTGATCCAGTTGTCGCGCTCGGTCGCCGGCACTTACGCGAAGCAAAACATCCGCGTGAACACGGTCGTCCCCGGTCTGATGCACACACCGTTGGTGGAAACCCGGCTCGCCCGTACAGTTGGCGGCAACGATCTTCAGAAGTTGATCGATGCCCGTAACGCCGCCGTGCCGATGGGGCATATGGGCGACGCGTGGGATGTCGCTCACGCTGTCCTGTTCCTCGCCTCGGATGAGGCGAAATTCATCACTGGCACTGAAATCATCGTCGACGGTGGCAGCACCGCGGCGATGCCCTGACACCAGAACGATAAGGAGATCACCATGTCTGAGCGACGCTTTCCGGAACTGACGCCGGAGACGATGACCGACGAACAACGCCAGGTCGCCGAGGCAATCCAGGCCGGCCCGCGCGGCGCCGGTCTGCGTGGCCCGTTCAACGCCCTGATGCGCAGCCCGCAGCTTTGCGACCTTGTGCAGCGCGTCGGCGCCTACGTGCGTTACGCTACCTCGATCCCCGCTCCGTTGAACGAGTTGGCGATTTGCATGGCTGGACGCAAATGGGGCGCGCAATACGAGTTCTACGCGCATCGTAAACTTGGTATCGATGCCGGACTAAGCCCAGCGATCCTGGACTCGGTGGCGAACGGCCGCCGCCCGGAGAATATGTCGCCAGACGAAACGATCGTCTATGAGTTCGTCATGTCTTTGCTTGGCACCGGCCAGGTGCCCGATCCGCGCTATCAGGCGGTGATCGACCGGTTCGGCGAACGTGGCGCGATGGATCTGGTTGGTGCGGTCGGTTATTACAGCCTCGTCTCGATGACGCTGAACGTCGCGCAGGTGCCGTTGCCGGAAGGGGTCGAGCCGCCGTTGAAACCGCTCTGACGGATCCGCGCGGGAGAACAGCCATGCGCCCGGAAGATTACATTGCCGACAAACGGCGGCCCTTCACTGGCGCCGAGTACATGCAAAGCCTGCGCGACGGGCGCGAGGTCTACTTTGACGGCGAACGTGTGGCTGACGTCACCACACACCCCGCGTTTCGCAACGCCGTTCGCTCGATCGCGAGGCTGTACGACGCTTTGCATGATCCAAAGTCCAAAGAGTCGCTGACCTGCCCAACCGATACCGGGTCGGGTGGCTACACGCATAAATTTTTCCGGGTCGCTCGCTCCCGCGCCGATATGCGTGGCGCGCAACAGGCGATCGCCGAATGGGCGAGGCTGTCGTTCGGTTGGATGGGCCGGACACCGGATTATAAGGCGGCGTTCTCCAACACGCTCGGTGGGTTTCCGGAATATTACGGCGACTATGCCGATAACGCTCGCGTTTGGTACAAGCGGGCGCAGGAAGCCGTTCCGTTCATGAACCATGCGATCGTCAATCCGCCGATCGATCGCCATCGGCCCGCCGAGGAGGTCAAAGACGTTTATGCCTGCGTGAAAAAGGAGACCGATGCCGGGATTTATGTTTCCGGTGCCAAGGTTGTCGCCACTTCCGCGGCGATCACGCATTACAATTTCATGGGCCAGTCCTCGAAGACCGCCACTGAGGATCTGGACCTGTCGGTGATGTTCATGGTACCGATCAGCGCGCCCGGGCTGAAGCTGATCTGCCGAACGTCCTACGAGGCCATGGCGGCGAGAACCGGCTCGCCGTTCGATTATCCGCTGTCGTCCCGCTTCGACGAGAACGATTCGATTTTCATCATGGATAATGTGTTCATTCCGTGGGAAGACGTTTTCATCTATCGCGATCCAGCGCGGGTCATGAGCTTCTTTCCCGGATCCGGTTTCGTGCACGGTGCGATGTTTCAGGGTTGCACGCGGTACGCCGTGAAGCTCGACTTCATTTCGGGCCTGCTGGCGAAGGCGCTGCACGCGACCGGTGGAGACGATGCACGCAACAATCAGGTGCTGTTGGGCGAGGTCATCGCCTGGCGCCATCTGTTTTGGGCTTTGTCGGACGCGATGGCCAACAATCCACAGCCTTGGCAAGGCGACGCGCTGCTGCCGGAATTGCAGGCAGGCCACGCGTATCGCGTTTTCGGTCCGGATTCCTGGCCTCGTATCAAGGACATCGTGCAGAAGACCGTCACTTCGGCGCTGATCTACCTGCCGTCGTCAGTCAAGGACTTCGCCAATCCGGAGATCGATCGCTACCTGCGCCAATATGTTCGTGGTTCCCATGACATCGGCCATATCGAGCGGATCAAAATCATGAAGCTGCTCTGGGACGCGGTGGGAACCGAGTTCGCCGGCCGGCATGAATTGTACGAACGGAATTATTCCGGCGGCTGGGAAGACATCAGGGCGCAGGTTCTGACTGGCGCACGACGGGGCGGCGGACTGAAGGACATGGAGGCGCTGGTGGATCAGTGCATGGCCGACTACGACGTCAGCGGCTGGACTGATCCGGCGTGGCGCGATCCCTGATTTAATATACCCAAACCTCATGGGAATTTGAGGTTTCAATGCCGAAGAAAGAATATTTCACCACGAAGTCGCGAAGCGCACGAAGAAGACATGTAGCTATCGTTGATTTCTTTCCTTCGTGTGCTTCCTGACTTCGTGGTGAAAAATAGCCTCTTCTTTGCCACACGTATGACCAAGGTTCTGTCGTGGACCGGTTATACCAAAAGGCTAATATTATCGCCATTGCCCTGACGAATTTACCCTGCGAAGGCGGGGGCCGTGCCATGACGGATTCATGGTCACCTCGAGCCTTGCTCGATTATTCCCCGGCGAGACTATGTCTGAACGACCGCCAGCCGTCCACGACGGACCTGCCAAAATGTCTGGCGCCGTCCCGAACCGCGTAGCCGAATGTCTTTGCTCTGGTCTCGACCGAATCGCCGAACTGCCGCGCCGAATGACCGATCTGCTCGGGAGCGTCCGCCACCCGCTGCTCCCCTGGAGGCGGCGAAGCAGGTTCGGACACTCGGGCAGGCGCCTCAGAACCGTCTGTCGCGTAACCAGCCACCGGAACGATCAGCGCCATTCCAAGTGCTGTCATGAAACCAATTGTCATGAGCCGCATGGTCAGCTCCTTTTGCTTGAGTTTATTTTGGTCGGTTCCGGTTCGTGTCAAGTCTTCGTCAGCCCAAGCGCGGCAATACACGTTCTCCGAACAGACGCATCGACGCCTCCGCAGCGGCGAGCGGGAGATCGTTGAAATTTACTTGCAAGGACGCGACCTCGAACTCTCCGATTTGTGCGCGATAGGCGGCGATCATGTCGAGGATGGATTCCGGCGTGCCAACCCAGGCCGCGCACTTCTCCACCTGCGTCTCAAAGGTTTCCCGTGCCAGCGCGGCGATCACCTGGTCGTATCCAGGGTAATCCGCCGACCGCGTACCTGAGGTCCAGTCCGACGCGGCGTCAACCAGCGAGCCCAAGTAGCGGTTCAGGGGTCCGCGGGCGAGGTCTTCCGCCTCGCGCTGGTTCTCATGGCACAGCATGTGGAAGGCCAGCATCACCGTACCGGTCCCCTCGTGTCCCGCGGCGGCGCGGGCGTCTCGATAAATGTCGATCAACTCCTTCATCGCCGCACCCCCCATCGGGATCGCCATGATGCCGTAACCATTGGCGCCGGCGCTCTCGAACGATTGGCGCGTCCCCAACGCCGCCACGTAAAATGGCGGCCTGGGCTGCTGAGTGGGACGCGGCAGGGAGGTAACATTCCGAAACGAGTGAAACTGTCCTTCGCTCGTTACATTTTCCTCTTCCAGCAGCAGCCGGACCTGCGCGACGCCCTCATCGAAACGCGCCCGGCTCTCGTCCAGCTTCACGCCGAAGTGTTTGAATTCGTGAGGCAGGAAAGCGCGGGCGAAGCCGCAATCCAACCGTCCGTTGCTCAGGGCATCCAGCATCGCCAGTTCGCCGGCGATTTTCAGCGGGTTGTTGAACGCCGGCAAAACCGCGCCGGTTATGAGCCGGGCATGCCGCGTCACCTGCGCGGCGGCGGCCAGGAAAACCACCGGGTTAGGGCTGTAGCCGCCATAGGGGAGAAAGTAATGCTCGACCGTGCGGACGTGGTGATAGCCGTAGCGGTCAACCAAGGCCACGAGACGCAGCGCTTCCTGCCAATAATCCCGCGCCGATTTCACCTCGGGCCCGATATCGGGAAAGAACTGGATGCCGACCTGCATGACTCACCCTCCGCGCCAAAACCGGCGACGCGGTTCTGACAGCACACGGGGGATCGCTCAACCCGACCGCGATCCGCGTTGATTGGCGAAGGCTTTTGGCGGAAAACAACGCCTTGCTTCGATGGGTGCCACGGACATGCCCGAGCTTTACCTGCACAACCACCTCACGCGCCGTAAGGAGCGGTTTGAGCCGGTCGATCCCGCGAATGTCAGGATGTATGTCTGCGGCCCGACGGTCTACGACCTCGCGCATGTCGGCAACGCCCGCCCCGAGGTGGTTTATGATGTTCTGGTGCGGCTGCTGCGCCGCCTGTATCCGAAGGTCACCTACGTTCGAAATCTCACCGACGTGGAAGATAAGATCAACGCGCGCGCCGCCGAGCTCGGTATCCCGATCGGTACCCTGACCGAGAAAACGACCGAGGATTACCACCGCGACGTGTCCGCTCTGGGTGTCCCATTGCCGGACGTGGAGCCGCGCGCCACTGGCCACATCAACGAAATGATCGAGATCATCCAGCGTCTGATCGCGTCCGGTCACGCTTACGAAGCCCAGGGGCACGTGCTGTTCTCGGTCGGGAGTTTTCCGGGTTACGGCAAGTTCTCCGGCCGCAACGCTGAGGAGTTGCTGGCCGGTGCCCGCGTGGACGTCGCGCCCTATAAGCGTGATCCGGGCGACTTCGTGTTGTGGAAACCCTCGCCCCCTGAGCTTCCCGGTTGGGACAGTCCTTGGGGCCGCGGCCGCCCAGGGTGGCACATCGAGTGCTCCGCGATGTCATGGCGGTACTTGGGGGAGACGTTCGACATCCACGGCGGCGGCACCGATCTGATCTTCCCGCACCACGAAAACGAGGTCGCGCAAAGCCTGTGCGCGTTTCCAGGCAGCCAGTTCGCCCGCTACTGGGTCCATAACGGCATGCTGCTCGTCAATGGCGAGAAAATGGCGAAATCAGCAGGCAATTTCACGACGTTGCGGGATGCGCTGAAGCGGGCTCCAGGCGAGGTCATCCGGTTGTTGTTGATACGCACACATTATCGTTCCACGCCGGATTTCAGCGATACGTCGATAAATGAAGCAAAGAAGGAACTCGATCGATTTTATCGAGCTTTGGAACGTTTCCCGGATGACGGTGACAGTGACGGTACGGTGCCAGATCAGGTGATGAACGCCTTGTGTGACGACCTCAACACGCCCCTGGCGTTGTCGGCGATGCATGCCCTGGCCGACGCCGCACTCGCGGGGGACGCGCAGGCAGCCTCGAGCCTGCGGGCAGCCGGCGAACTCATG
>JBEKGV010000114.1:0-8770 GCA_050012615.1 Acetobacteraceae bacterium
GGCCGTCGTTATGGGCTAACTCATACAGCACCCGCACTTCGGTCAGTGAAAAGCGGCTTTGCAGATAACCCTCTCGCACGACGCCGATGCGGCGCGTGTAGAACCGGTTGAAGGCGCGGACCGCGGCTACGCGGCGGTCGAGCGCGGTTCGGTTTGTGTCGTCTGCCATAGAGCAATTGTAACGGGATAGTTGACTGAGTCAACCAAGGGCGGCGCGGCACGATGCGCTCCACGATGCGCTCCACGGCGGCGCCTGAATTGCCTCTGTTAGAGGTCAGGCACTTTAGCTGTCTAATCGGCCCACCCGATCGATCCTATTTGTAGGCACCAACGCCAACACGCATGTTTCCCACCGCGACGATATAAGCGGTTTTCCCGGAAATCTTGTGGGTTGTCGGATCCATCCACTTGAAGTCAGTCCAGCCGGCGTCATTGACGGCAATAAAATTACGAACCATCGGCGTGCCGTCCGCGTCCGCCAAATCGATCATGGTTTTTCCTATCAATGCCGGCGTCGCTCCGCTGAACATGCACTTGCCATCGGTGTTCCAGACGAAAACCCAGAGGTCGCGGTCGTGCCACGGACCATCCTTGGCGTCGAAGGCGGCGAACGCGGCCGCCGGCCCAGACTCGCGCAGATATTGTGCTGCCTTAATCGCCATCGCCTTGGCTTCCTCGGGAGTTCCTCGCTCGCCCGCCAGTGCCGCCGTGCCGAGCAAACTGGTCAACATGATGACGACGGCCAACCTGTACAACGTCATGGCAATGAGCTTCCCTCAACGGTTATGCTCGCGCTCCTGTAGCGGTGAATGGTTAATGTTGTGTTGATAAGCTGTCCGCATTCAGACCGGCATGCATGAAAATCGCGACCAATGAAATCGTGCTTAATTCGTAATGGATTCACCATCCCGGGTTCGGAGGCATCTGCCGCTCACCCCATCGCCAGCGCCTGCGATCGGACCAGCCGCGCGTATAACCCCTCGCCTGACAACAGCGTCGAGTGCGTCCCCGTCTCCACCGCCCGTCCGTCCGCCATCGCCACCACCAAATCCGCGTCGCGCACCGTCGACAGCCGATGCGCGATCACGATCGTCGTGCGTCCCGCGCGCAGCCGAGACAGAGCCAATTGCACAGCCGCCTCGTTTTCCGCGTCCAGAGCACTCGTGGCCTCGTCGAGCAGCAGCACGCGTGGATCGCGCAAGAGTGCTCGCGCGAGTGAAATCCGCTGCCGCTGGCCGCCGGACAGACGCCCGCCGCCCGGTCCCACCACCGTGTCGTAGCCTCGAGGCAGCACGTGGATGAATCCGGCTGCCTGTGCTGCTTCGGCCGCGGCCTCGATCGCGTCGCGGCTGGCGCCGGGCCGTCCCATGGCGATGTTGGCCGCCACCGAATCGTCGAACAGCAGCGCGTCCTGGCCGACATAGGCGATGCTGTCGCGCAGACTTTCCAGCGTGACCCCTCGCACGTCGGCGTCATCAATCCGCACCGCGCCGGATGTCGCGTCGTGCAGCCGAGGAATCAACGCCAGTGCGGTTGATTTACCGGCCCCGGACGGACCGACCAAAGCGACCGTCTGCCCCGGCAACGCCTCGAAACTCAACCCGGTGAGGCCAGGCCTGCCATCGGGGTAGATGAAGCTCACGTTCTCGAACCGCACATGTCCGTGCCCAGGTGGCAGCGGCCGTGCGCCTGGCGCTTCCTGGATGCGTGCTGGTTCGTCGATCACCGCGAATACTCGCACGAGCCCTGCCAGCCCCTCCTGCAACGCCGAGTTCAGCGAGCCCAATGCCCGCAATGGCCGCGCAGCCAGCAGCAGAGCGCCCACGAAAGCGCCGAAATCGCCAAGCGTGTGGTCGGAGACGGTGGCGCGCCACGCTTCGAACGCGATGACCAGGGCAACGGCGATGCCGCCGAGCACTTCCAGCACCGGCTCGACTCGGGATCGGCTTTTGGTGATGTTCAGCAAGGTGTGGTACAGCGAGGCGAATGCTCTGTTGGCGCGTTTCGTCTCGACCTCTTCCAGCCGGTAAGCGCGCACTGTCCTCGCCTGGGCGAAGCTTTCGTTCAGCATCGCGGCGGTCTCGCCGATCGTCTCCTGCATCCCGCCCGAGGCGCGCCGCACTCGCTTGCCGATCCGCTGGATGGGCACGGCGGCGAGTGGATACAGCACAGCCGATAGCACCGACAGCAGCCAGTCCATGTAGATCATCGACGCCACCAGCCCGATGACCGTCACGACATCGGCAAGGCCGTTAACGGCGCGGGTCAATGCCTCCCGGATCGCGGCCGCGTCGGTGGTGAAACGAGTGGCGAGCTGCGCGGGCGCCTCTCGTTCGATACGGGCGAGGTCGGTGTGCGTCAGATGCGAGAACATCCGGTTCTGCAGGTCGCGGATCACTCGCAGCACCAGCGACTGGGCTTCAACGCTTTGAAAATACTGGGTTATTGCCTTGAGCAGTGTGACCAGCACGACCAGCAGCGGGATTTGCCAGGCGATCCGCGGATCCGACCGCGCGAACAGAATGCCGGCGTAGCGGAGCACGAGGGGGTAGAGCGCCGTCGCCCCTGCCATCGCCGCGCTGAGCAACAGCACCAATGTGAGCGCAGGCTTGTAGTGGCGGACGTGTTCACGCCAGAGCCGCGCCAGCAGGGCGCGTGTCGCTGTCGGGTCGAGCCCGCTCTTCATCTACGGTGCGTCAGCCTGACCGGTCGGCACGACTCGAATTCGTGTAGGTCAATCAGCGTCTCCGTCCGGACTCGCACCCATGACTCCTAAAGCTTTGGCGTGTCACGGTCGCATGGCGGTGGGCGAGGGAAAAGAGGCGGCGGCAACCACGACAGATCGCTGGCCTTTTGCCACCCGAGCGAGCATAGGCGCCACGGCTGACCAGTTGGAACCCAGAGGTCTCCATGCCGCGGCAATTCGATCGTTGCACTCACCTCGCCGCGGTCGTGCTGGCGGCGGTCGTATTCTCCCGCGCGGGTTCGGCGCAAAGCCAAACGGCGCCAGCGGGTCCGAACCCGCTCGACGAACCGGCGGCGCGGTCGTCTGGCGGCACGGGATCCGATCCGGTCATCGGCAGTGTCGACGGCAAGCTAATTTATCTGAGCGACCTGACCCGCATGATCGGCACGCTACCCGAGCAGATGAGAAGCTTGCCGTTCGACTCGATCATGCCGGTGCTGCTGGATCGTATGATCGACCACACCGCGCTGGCGCTGACAGCGCGGCGGGCTGGTCTGGACAAAAAGCCCGACGTTCAGCGTGACATGCGCGCGGCGGTCGACCAGGTCCTGGAGCGTGCGTTGCTGGCTCAAACCGTCCCAGGCCAGGTGACCGAGGCGGCGATCGTGGCTCGTTTCAACCAACAATACGCCAACCGTCCCGCCACCGACGAAGTGCACGCGCGGCACATCCTGGTTGGCAGCGAAGCCGAAGCGAACGCGGTCATTGAGGAACTAAAGCGAGGGGCGGATTTCGCGACCATCGCGCGTGTGGCCAGCAAAGACCCCGACGGCCGGCTTGGCGGCGATCTGGGTTTCTTCCGTAGGGACCAGGTGCGGCCGGCGTTCGCCGATGCCGTCTTTTCCTTGCAGCCCGGACAAATCGACCCCGTGCCGGTACACAACGAATTCGGCTGGCACATCGTGAAGGTTGAGGAACGCCGGTTAGTGGCACCTCCCACATTGTCGGAAGTGCACGATCAAATACGCGAAGACCTGACGTCTCAGGCGGTGCGGGCGGCGGTCGCCGATGCCAGAAGTCAGATGATCATCCACAAGTTCAATTTGGATGGATCCGAGGCGAGTGCCGGCCCTCAATTGACGCGCGCCGCGCCAGATCGTTCTCAATGAGAGGCGGTCCCACTGTCTCGTATCATCTGGAGGCGCTTCATGTCCGAAGACCCCGCGTTCGCGTTGGCCAACCATGTCGTTCGAACCGGATTCGACGCTCTGCCTACCGAGACTGTGACGGCGACGAAGCGCGACATCCTCGACACGTTCGGCTGCATGCTTGGCGGCAGCGGAGCGCCGGGGATCGATGCCCTGTTCGAGATGGCGGATCACTGGGGCGGGCGCGAGGAGAGCCAGGTCCTGCTGCGCCGCCGCCGCTTGCCGGCACCCCAGGCAGCCTTGCTGAATGCGAGCATGGGGCATGCCCTGGATTTCGACGACACGCATGATTCCGCGGGGTCAATCCATCCGGGAGTATCCGTGCTGGCAGCCGGCCTCGCGGTGGCCGACTGTTTGGATCCGGTGGACGGGAAAAGGTTTATCCGCGCGATCGCTCTTGGCCTCGATGTGTCGTGCCGGATCGCGCTGGCGTCGACGCTGGATCGCGGCTGGCACCGCACCGCCTGCATCGGAGTGTTCGGAGCGGCGGTTACGTCCGGACTGCTCCTCGGCCTTGATGCCGAGCAGATGCGTCACGCTTTGGGCATCGCCTACAGCCACGCGGCAGGCAATCGGCAATGCATTCTGGACGGCGCGCTGAGCAAACGGCTGCAAGCCGGCCAGGCCGCCAGCGCCGGTGTGTTCTCGGCGATCCTGGCGGGCAAGGCATTCACCGGAGCGCACAACATCTTCGCCGGCCGCTACGGATTTTTCGAGCTTTACCAGCCGAACGGCGCCGATCCGACTTTGCTGCTGAAAGATCTGGGAGGGGAATTCCGCGGCGACGGTCTGAGCTTCAAACCGTATCCCTGCGGCCGGCCGCTGCATGCCGGCATCGATGCCGCGCTCTCGGCACGCCGCCAGTCAGGGCTGACCGATACAACGCGGATCGCCGAGGTGACGATCGCGATGGACAAAGCCGGCCACGCCGATCAATTCGAGAGCGGTCCGTTCAAACGGCGTCCCACTCAGGTGGTCGAAGCCCAGTTCGCGCTGCCGTTTCTGGTGGCGACGGCCTTGGCGCACGGGAGGGTCGGTATCGGCGATGTGGCGGGCCTCGGCGATGCCGCCACCCTGGAGTTGTCCGATCGGATCGAGGGACAAGCCGTGCCCGGCAACAAGCCGAGAGGCTGGCTGATCCTCACGTTACGGCTGACGGATGGGCAGACGGTCAGCGTCGAGACCTCCGATCCGATTGGATCGCCAGAGAAACCACTCAGCACCGCTCTCATGCATGCCAAGTTCCGTGACTGCGCGGCTAACGCGGTGCGCGAGATCGCCGCGTCGGATGTGGAGGAGGCATTGGCGGCGCTGGAACGGCTGGAAGAACTGAATGACGTCACGGCGCTGGCACGGGCCTTCGCATAGGTGGCTGTTTCGTTCCATCGGTACTGCGGAGTTATTCCTAGATTCTGACTTTGCTCTTAGGATAGACTGAGCATGCTCTCGTGGCTTACTTTTAGGGACAGGGAGCGAGGCCTCTCGCGCCAATTTGGCACGGTAAACCGCGGAGTTACGAATGCAGATCGGTCGGCTTCGGAAAATGCGGTTCGCGCCGGCGCTGTTGTTCGCCGCCGTTCCGCTCACGTTTCTGATTGCGATCGCGATGTTCGAACTGACCGTCGCCATCCCGGAGGCACAGCTAACGCGGGCCCGGACCGTCGCGACGTTTCAAACCCTGGGAGACGTGACTTCGGTCGACGAGGCCGTGCAGGACGCCGAGCGCGGACAGCGAGGCTACCTCATCACGGACCGGGAGATTTATCTGGAACCCTACAATCATGCCAAGGCGGTGCTTCCGGGTTTGATGAGTCAGCTGCGAAGGGCGGTCGGTGAGAATAGCGATCAACAAGACCGGCTCCTGAAGTTGCAAGCGGACCTGACGACGAAGATGAACGAGTTGGAATCCACGATCGCCACCTACCGGGCATCCGGTTTCGCGAGCGCCAAGGCCATTGTCGACACGGATGTTGGTCGCCAAAGCATGGTCGCGGTCCTCGCCGACCTTGGCGAGATTTCAAACGCGGAGTCGGCCCGGTTGAACGCGAGGTCGGTCCAGGCCGGGATCGCGGAAAACCGGGTCACGTTGGCGTTCGTGATCGGAAGTCTTGTTTCCGGTATCGCACTGATTTCAGGCGCGCTGATGCTCGGTTACGCTCACGGGCGCCTGGCCGCGTCGGAGCAGACCCTGCAGGCGACACTGGATAGCGTCCGCGAGGGGGTTGCCGCGTTTGACCCGGCGGGGAGATTGCAAAGTTGGAATGAGCCATTCGTCAAACTGCTAAATTTGGAACCGGCGGCACTTAACCGGGATCAGCCTGTTTCCATCGATCCGGGCACATCCGCGGCTGCCGCCGATTTCCTGGGTCGAACAGCCGAGCTTGACGCAACGGCGCGGCGAACCGGCCGGCCCGCATTGGTCACCTACAAGACACCCGCCGGCACGACGCTCGAAGTCTTCCACAATCGTGTCGCTGACGGATACGTGACGACGGTACTTGACGTCACCGATCAGCGGCAGGCCGAGGACGCTTTGCGCCAGGCGCAAAAACTCGAATCACTCGGTCATATGACAGGCGCCGTCGCGCACGACTTCAACAATTTGCTGACCATCGTCATGGGCAGTCTCGGCTACCTGCGACGCGCTGTCGCTCACGACCGCAAGATGTCGGAACGGGTCGACATGCTGGAGATCGCCGCGAAACGCGGTAGCCGGCTGACCAATCAGCTGCTCGCGTTCGCCCGGCGCCAGCCGTTGGAGCCGGCGGTCGTCAATCTTGGGCGTATCATGCAGGAGATCCTTCCTCTGGTGCGTCGCGCCGCCGGCGACGATATCATCGTCGAGAGCGTCGTGGCGGGCGGCCTTTGGAATACGACGATCGACGCCGATCAGTTCCAGTCGGCCGTGCTGAACCTGGCGATCAACAGCCGTCACGCCATGCCGGACGGCGGCAAGTTGACCATCGAGGTGGCGAATGCGGCTTTGGACGATTCCTATGCGGCCCGTCACGCGGAGGTGGAAGCGGGTCAATACGTCGTGTTCGCGATCACCGACACCGGCATGGGCATGGACGCCACCACGCTCTCGCGCGCAATGGACCCATTCTTCACGACCAAGCCCGCGGGATCGGGTACCGGCCTTGGCTTGCCGCAAGTCTACGGGTTCGTGAAGCAGTCAGGTGGCCACATCAAACTCTACAGTGAGCAGGGCGAGGGAACCACGGTAAGGATCTACCTGCCGCGCACGTTGCAGATGGAGATGCGCGAGACATCGCGGCCGGCGGGCCTCGCCCTCACGGGGACTGAAACAATCCTGCTTGTCGACGATGACGAGGTCGTCCGTGCGACCGTTGCCTCGATGCTCGAGGACCTGGGCTACACCGTTCGCTCCGCGTCCACCGGCGCCCAGGCGTTGGAGCTTTTGGCGAAGGAGGCGGATATCGCGTTGTTGTTCACCGATGTCGTGATGCCAACGATGGGTGGCCGCCAACTCGCCGAGCGCGCGCTCGCCTTGCGGCCGAAGCTGCGCGTATTGTTTACCTCCGGCTATACCGAGAACGCGATCGTTCATAATGGAAGACTTGATCAAGGGGTCGAGCTGCTGAGCAAACCTTACGATCGCGAACGGCTGGCCGCGAAGTTACGACGTGTGCTGGATGGACCCGGAGGCGCGGGATCCGATAGGGACGTCGCGGCCAGGTCTTGAATGCATCGTGACGATCGCTGTGCGAGGGCACGTCGCCGAATTTACATCCAGTGGCGAGCAGCGGTACCTTGCTTTGTGTGACATACAGGCCTAGCGTGCGCACAGCTTCCTGGAACCAGCCGATGGCACATAGCCGCGATCCCCTCCCGACTACCTCGATTGGCGCGGCCCTGATGGAGGAAGCGCGGCAGGCCGGGCTGCTGGACGACAAAACCGAGCACGTCAGCTTCCGAGCGCCAAAAGCTTTGATAGAGGCCGCGAAACGTGAGACCGGCCTGCAGTCCACCACGGAATTGGGTCTCATCGCTCTGGCGACCCTCGCACGCCCGGACCCGGTGGCGGCCGCGATGCGGCGGGTCCGCGGCACGCTCGGTCCGTCTCACACGCTTGACTATTGAACTGGACGCCCTGCTTCGGCGCTGCAAGCCGGAGCAGTGGCGAGGTCAACTGTCGCCTCGGCCGCAGGGACAACTCGTGGCCGCGGCGTCCGTCGCGGGTGTGGCGCGAATGGCCTTGGTGCCGGACACGAACGTCTACATCAGGAACATGAGTGGCACGCTGCCCGCCGAGGTCGAGACCCTGCTCGACAATGCGCTTCAGTGGCATTGTTCAGTGTGTATCGCGGAGATCACCGCGGGCATCGCGCATTTTGATCCCGCGGCGCGTGACTGGCGGCGCGTGCGGCGACAATACGGCATTCTCCTCGCATCCGTCCCGGACACGCGGTTACTGGTACCCGATTCACAGACCTGGCATTTATCTGGACTTATTGCTGGCACCCTCGCCCGCACCCAGGGGTTTCAGCCGTATCAACGGAAGGAATGCTTGAACGACGCGCTGATTTACATGACCGCGACGAAACAGGGATTGCCAGTGATTACCGCCAACCGAACGGACTTCGACCTGATCCAGCAGATCGCTGCTGTGGGCACATTCCTTTACTTCTGATCACACCCCGATCGCTGCCTTCACCCGCTGAGCCGACAACGGCAGGTCGCGCAGCCTGGCACCTGTCGCTTCGCGCAGCGCGTTGGCGATCGCCGCCGCCATCGGTCCTTGTCCGGCCTCTCCGGTGCCCAAAAACGGTTGTCCTGGGCGGGGTATGACGTGGACCTCGACGCTCTCCGGTGCCGCGGGGAAACGCATGATCGGATAACCGCTCCAATCGGT
>JBEKGV010000115.1:0-8765 GCA_050012615.1 Acetobacteraceae bacterium
CTTGCCAATGTGGACGTGCAACTCGGCCTTGCGCCTCGACTCGACTTGGGCTCCGTCATCTCTGGGCGCACAACTGTGGCTGGCGCGGTCACGCGGTGCGGCGACGCCGGCTTTGACGTTCTGGCAGGGCAATCGGGCTCAGGTGCACTATCCGGCCTGTCAGCGGAAAATCTCGGAGCGCTGCTGACCCGGGTCCGCGACGAGACAACCGAATATGACGCTGTTCTGGTGGATCTCAGCGCTGGAGTTGATCGAACTGTTCGTCGGATCGGCGCATGGTCCGATGTGCTACTGGTTGTAGCTACAGATGAGCCAACCAGCCTGACTGACGCTTATGCCGTGCTGAAGCTACAGAACCTCGACCGACCCGACGGGAGTCCGCGGATTGTCGTCAACCAAGCGCAAACCATTGCGCAAGGGCGACAAACTTACTCAACATTGCGGCGCGCGTCCGTCGCATTTCTGCGGCGAGAGCCTCTGCTTGCCGGAGTGATCCGGCAAGACGCAAAGGTTCGGGACGCGATACGGCACCAGACGCCGCTGTTACTCCGCCATCCAAATTGTGCTGCCGCGCAGGACGTTGAGGCCTTGTCGCGAAACTGCCTGGAGGGCTGGCACCGGGGAGTGGAATGACAGACTCCATGCGACTCTCGTGACGGAGGGCTACTGATACTAATCGACTTAAGAACGACCTAGGCTGGACAAGTGAGGTGGACCCCGGAAACTGGACAGGTAGCTAAGAGAGAGTCTTCCCTTGGAACGGCCGGACGGCCGAGGGTGAGACATGACCAATACTCGGAAGAAGCACGGACCCGAGTTCAAGGCCAAGGTGGCGTTGGCGGCGGTGATGGACTGGTTCAGCCGTCGGGTGCTGGCGTGGCGGCTTTCGATCACCATGGAGACGGGTTTTGTGTGGATGCGCTGCGCGCGGCGATGAAGCGGCATGGTCGGCCGGAGATTTTCAACACTGATCAGGGCGTGCAGTTTACCAGCGCGACGTTCCTGGATGAGCTTTCCGGCCAGGGTGTCAGGATCAGCATGGACGGAAAAGGGAGATTTCTGGACAACATATTCATCGAGCGGCTATGGCGCAGCCTGAAATATGAGGAGGTTTACATCAAAGCGTATGACTCAGTGGCCGGAGCCCGTCAGGGCATTGGGGCCTGGTTGGGGTTCTACAATGAGAAGCGGCCGCACCAGGCATTCGGCTATCGAACGCCACGCGCCGTTTATGACGGGCCAGCCTGTGAGTATGTGGACAACCCTTCCGCATCGCCGCGCGACACTCTCGCGTTGTCCACATACTCACAGGCGCATCGTCGGAAAAAGGAGGTATTAATGTATGTCGAGAGCAAATTAAGTTGGCCGGTTTAGGTGACACATCATGTGGCCGCTCTCGCTTTGTCTGGCGGAGGAGCGGTGTCTCCGTCGGACATTTCCTGGTGAGACTGTCAGGCCCATTTCCCGGAGCCGATCGGCCTTGATCGCGAACCGCGCGTTGTGCGCCGGTATATAAGTGTCGCGTAGCCAGGCGTTGGCTTCCGTCATCGTCGCGACGCCCGCCAACGCCAGTTCCTTTGGCACGCGGTCCTGCAACGTCTGGAACAAACGCTCCGAGCGGCCAGGCGCCTGGGGCGAATGCGCCGCGATATGTTCGACGCCCAGATGCGCCAGCAGGGGGGGTGATACGACTTCAGGCCTTCAATGCCTGTCGCGTTGTAGCGATGCACCCAGTCACTCAATGTTTGCCGATCCATGCCGTTCTGCTTGGCAGCTTCAGCGCGCGAACGGCCGTCCAGCACCAACGCGATTGCCAGGACGCGACGGACCCGCACGCCATCGTTACACCTCCTGGCGAAACCACGAAGCTCCGATGCCGTCCGGTCCAAACGTGTGATGGGAATCGCCGCGCTCATTCGATGTCTCCCGCGGCGAGGACCGCCGCTGGGGCATCGAATCGCAACACCGAGGGATTCGAAACCCCGGAGAGTCAATGTCAACGAGGACTGGTTATAGCTTTGCGTTAACAGCGAGCGCGTTTCAATTTCGCGCGGCCATATGTGCTCGATGGAATTAACCATACCGAAACCTGGCAACCGCCCCACGGATGCCTATTGCAATGGACATAACCTCCCTTGGCTTAAGCGAAAGCCACAGCAGCCTCTATCTCCCTGTAAGGGGGCGTCGGAGGTGCCCACGTTCCCCCTACCGCAAATTAATATTCTCTTGATAAGCACTCAGCGCCTCGCGTCGTGGGTGTCAAGTTTTGAGCCCTGAGCTGAACAATCTGTAATCTGTCCCTTCCTTGGCCATCAAAAATCGTTCAACGGTGAGTACCTATGTACAGGCTATATAGGCATGTCAGCCCGCAAACCGCCTCAGCCCGACGAAGAGCCTCAGCGTGAGCGATTCATCGAAACCGCCCGCAAGATCAGTCCATAGGGGGACCCTGAAATTTTTGAGGTGTTTTCCGCCACTGGGCAGGCGGTATCATGCCGCCGTTGATATACTTCCAACACATCCTTCCGTGGTGGCTATGAACGCGGCATTGGCCGTCAGCGGGATCACCCCTGCGCCAGCACCGCCAAGCCGTCCATCGCTTTCAGGTCGCGACGACAAGCGTGGCCGATGCCGCAAGCCCTCTCTGCCGGAGGACAAGGTGGCCCGCGAAGATAAGCCGTCAGGCTTTCGGGCCGGAGACGCTCACGAGCGCCGCAACGACAATGATGGACGCTTGGGAACTCATGTCCGCATCATGCGTGATCGGCCCGCGTTCCGAGCGGCATAACAGAGAAAATCGACAACGTCGCCAATACTGCCGGGATCGGTAGCCGTTGCCACGTGGTTAAGTCCCCAAATCTCTTTCACCGCGTCGACCGCGCCCTCAAGCGAGATTTGGTTTCCGGTTAGCAACAGGACCGGCAGTCTCTGATCGTATCCAGCAACCATTTTCATCACATGAAATCCATCTTGCACGTCACCGTCGAGGTCGGCGACCAGCGCGATTGGGCGGAGTCCGAGCAACAACGGTGCCAGCTCGCTACCACTGGCTGCACGTTCAATGGAAATACCAAGAAACTTGCAGATAGCCTCTAGATAGTCATTGTTCCTGTCGTCGTCGCGCACTATCAGAACAGAGCGCTGAGTCGGGATGGTCCGTTTTCGGAGCCGTATCGCATTACGGCCTCGGTCGGCGGCGATAGAGGTCCGAAAATGTTCCATAATCCCTCCAATTGACTATTTGGCTAGATGCCGCATAACCGCGCTACTTTGCGTCCGGTGGCTCTCTGTGATAGTCCTAGGGACGTTAGGAATTCGTACGACCGCGCCAATTCGCCGTGAACTGCCGTGAATTCAGGTTGTATCCCAACGAGTGAAGTAGGAGCGGTGGGTAAGTGGCCGCCGAATTGCCAATCCGCTTTCGCGTGGTATTTATTTGGGTGCGCCTGCTAAGCGATGACCTCCCAGTTGAGGTTGTCGTTGCCGGCAATTCTACGATCCAGGCACTGCGATGACAGGCCTCTAACTTCAGAGTCCGCCACTCTGAACCAACTCCCATGTCTGGTCGTGCGGGCTGAGCGCACTTCCTCGGCATCGGTGACCGAGTTTCTCGGATCAGTTGTCTCGATGTTTCTGTCGTGGTCGCACCGCGGCTCTTACGTATCGCACTTTGCCAGCCGAATACAGTAAGCGTCGCGGCGCTCCCACATGGTTTCCCGCCCGGGTTCATGCTGCCTGAGCGAGTGATGAGGGGTCAGTAGTTATTGTGCATGGGTCGCGGCTGTGGAGTTGGCGGAGCGCCATCCGGTTCCGCCCGCGCGGTCCGGGTTCCAGTTCTATGGCAGCAATGTCGCGAATTCGCTTCGTTTAGTTCGCCGGGAGACGATGCGTTCGAGCACATCAGTCAGCCACGTCGACGGGTCGACGCCATTCAGTTTCATAGTTTGGATCAGAGTGGCAATGATCGACCAGTGCTGCCCGCCGCCGTCGGAGCCGGCGCACAAGGCGTTCCTTCGTCCCAACGCGATGGGTCACACCGCGCCCTCGACCACGTTGGTATCCAGCTCCGAGCGTTCGTTTAGGACGGGGCTGCCGCAGTTGGAAAACACCTGCCGTGTTGATCGTCAAGCGAGAAAGCACGACTGGTTGACGTCCTTCCGTGTGTTGCGAACGCTTGAGTGTCAGTCACGGCCAATTGCCTTCGGCAGCTGAATGGCCTCAATCTCCGAGAGATCCAGTTCGGTGATGGCCAACAGAGCCTCTCCGGTTGGCGTATCGCGTTATACCAACCCGCGTTGACATTGACTCTCCGGGGTTCGAATCCCTCGGTGTTGCGATTCGATGCCCCATTGGCGGTCCTCGCCGCCGCGGAGCGGACTGTAGATCGATTGTGGGATCGCATCGGCGAGCTGATGGGCGCGTTCTTCGAAAGGGACTGCCAGAACTTCCTGACCCATTAAGGCTATATTTCAACCTGATCGGATTTCGCTCTAGTCACCGGAATAGCGTCATTACTGGAGCGGCTCGTCTGGGAACCGCGGACGATCTCGAGCCCCTTACGCCGCCTGCGACACCGTCCTTCGCGCCCGTAGCCGCCTGATCTTCCGTGCGTCCGCATCCAATATCCTGAATTCCAATCCCGACGGATGCGAAATGACCTCGCCCTTCGCAGGCACCCTCCCAGCCAAGGTGAACACCAATCCGCCAACCGTATCGATATCCGCGTCCCGCTCGTCCTCGCTCAAAATCGGCCCCATGCGTTCCTCGAATGCCGCGACTGGCAACCGGGCGTTAAGATCCAACGCGCCATCGGGTCGTTCGGTCACCATCGGCGTTTCTTCCTCGTCATGTTCGTCGTCGATCTCGCCGGTGATCGTTTCGACCAAATCCTCTATCGTTACCAGACCGTCGATCCCACCGTATTCGTCCACCACCAGCGCCATGTGCATGCGCTGCTGCCGCATCTGCAGCATCAGGTCCAGCACTCGGATCCGCGGCGCCACCATCAGCGGCTTGCGCAGAATAGCCTCCAGCGAGAACTCCTCCGGACGCCCGACATAAGCGAACACGTCCTTGACGTGCACCATGCCGACAATGTCGTCGAGCTGCTCGCGATACACCGGCAACCGCGAGTGCCGCTCGCTGCGGATTTGCTCGATCGTCTGCTCCAGCGTCAGCTCGACGCGCATAGCGACGATGTCGGCACGCGGGATCATGACATCGTCGGCGGTGGTTTCCCGCAAGCGCAAAATGTTGGCGATCAGCAATCGCTCATGCCGATTGAGTTCGGAAGCCGGAGCGGCGGTCTCGGGCGCATCCGCTGCTTCCTGCATCAACTCGGCGATCGACTCGCGTAAGGTCGGCTCAGGAGCCTTCCTTCCGATCAGGTTCCGAAGCCGGTGCACGAAGGTCGCACGGCCGCCGATCATGACGGCTGTCCAGACGCTTGTTTCCAGGGATTCGGCACGCCAAGCCGGTGCAACACACGAGCTTCCGCCATTTCCATGCGCCGGGCGTCGCCCGGGTGATCGTGACGGTGACCACGCAGATGCAGCGCCCCGTGCACGACCAGATGCGCCAGGTGATGGGCCACAGGCCGGCCCGCGGCAGCTGCCTCACGCCGTACGACGCCAAACGCCAGCACGACCTCCGGCGCTGGATATTCATAGGTCAACACATTGGTGGGTCTGTTCTGCCCGCGATGCCGAGCGTTTAAACCGCGCACCAGACGGTCGTCGGCCAAGACGACGCTAACGCCACCATGGTCCGCTGTACCGGCCGCACGCGCGCATCGTGATGCGAGCACATCGACGCGCGGCACGAAACGGCGCCAGGCTGGGTCCATGACGATGACCCTGGGTAGTGTTTCGGCCTCCTGCTGGCAGGAGACCCGCCGACTATGCGGTTCCATTATCCTTGTCGCGGGCTTTGCCCGATGACCGATTCCAAGGCTGGACTATGCCGCAACGCACATACGAACACCAGCCTGGTCTTGGTTACAGTGGGATGGCACCCGCTAACGCCCCCAAGGGCGCCTGCGTCATCATCGGATAGCAGTGCGAGTTCGCCTCAGTCCGCGCCCCCAAGCCGAGCCCCTGCCTCCCGCCGCGTGTCCCCCTCGGCCGCGGCCCGCTGGTCATATGCGTCGACGATCCGTCCGACCAGCGGGTGGCGCACCACGTCGCGATTGTCGAACCGCACAACCTTGATCCCTTGCACGCCCTCCAGCGTGTCCAGAGCATCCACCAGCCCGGACCGCATCCCTGGCGGCAAGTCGACCTGCGTCAGATCGCCGGTGATGACCATATGAGACCCCTCTCCCATACGGGTGAGGAACATTTTCATTTGCACGGCCGTCGTGTTTTGTGCCTCGTCCAGGATCGCGAACGAATGCGCCAAGGTGCGGCCCCGCATGAAAGCCAACGGTGCCACCTCGATTTCGCCATTGCTCATGCGGCGGACGACTTGATCGGCCGACATCATGTCATGCAGCGCGTCGTACAGGGGCCGCAGGTAAGGATCGACCTTCTCCTTCATGTCGCCGGGCAGAAAGCCCAACCGTTCCCCGGCCTCGACCGCTGGTCGCGACAGCACGATTCGATCCACCCGCCCAGTCTGCAGCATGGCCACGGCCTGGGCCACCGCGAGATAGGTCTTCCCGGTACCGGCTGGTCCTACGCCGAACACCATCTCGTGCGAGGACAAAGCATCCATGTACGCGACCTGGCCCGCACTCCGGGGCCCCACCGCGCCCTTGCGCGTGCGGATGGCGGGAAGGTCGGACAGCGGGAGTCGAGGATCGCTTTCGATTTCAACCATGCGGATCGCTGCCTCGACATCCGGCCGCCCGACGCTTTCCCCGCGTTCCAAACGCCGCCACAACCCTTGCAGCGCGTTTTGCGCCGCTTCCACCCGCACGGCGTCCCCGGCGATCGCGACACGATTCCCGCGGCAAGACAATCGGACACCAAGCGCCTGCTCTATTCGCACCAGGTGCCGGTCGTGATCGCCAAGCAACAATGGTAAAAGCATATTGTCATTGAACTGAACGGTGATGGCCTTACCGCCATTCGGCGTGGTGGCCGCGGGTGCGAGCGAACCGGCAATCTGGGTCAAGCGCTGAGTCTCTCCTCTACCAGGGTTCCAGACAACGAGTTTGGATGGGCGTCGCGGATTCGCACCGCGAGTTCCTCGCCGATGAGACTGGCGGAACCTGTGATGTGAACGGGGTGAAGATATGATGACCGGCCAACGATCTGGCCAGGATGACGCCCAGAGCCGGTGAACAGAACGGTCATGGTGGTGCCGACGCAGACAGCGTTGAAGCGGGCCTGTTGCTCGCGCAGCAGGGTCTGCAACGCTTGCAATCGGCGGTCCTTTTCCGCCTCCGGCACCTGACCGGGGGAGCCCGCTGCTGGAGTTCCCGGCCGTGGCGAATACTTGAAACTGTAAGCCTGCGCGAACCCGACGTCGCGCACCAGGGCCATCGTCGCCGCGAAATCGGCGTCGGATTCTCCGGGGTGACCGACGATGAAATCCGAAGACAGAGCGATATCCGGCCGCGCGTCTCGCAGCCGGCGCACAAGCGCCCGGTAGTCATCCGCGGTGTGCTTTCGGTTCATCGCCGCAAGGATACGGTCCGAGCCGGACTGTACCGGAAGGTGCAGGAACGGCATCAACAGCGGCAAATCGCGATGGGCCTCGATCAGAGCATCGTCCATGTCGCGCGGATGCGACGTCGCGTAGCGCAGTCTGGCCAATCCAGGCAGCTCAGCGACCGCTCGCAGCAAACGGCCAAGGCCCCATGTTCCGCCGCCCGGCGCCTCGCCGTGCCAGGCATTCACGTTCTGTCCAAGCAACGTAATCTCCCGCGATCCCTGTGCGATCAGGCGGCGTGCCTCGGCGAGGATCGCAGCGGCGGGACGGCTTTGCTCGGCGCCACGGGTGTACGGAACGACGCAGAAGCTGCAGAATTTGTCGCACCCTTCCTGCACGGTCAGGAAAGCAGTGACACCCTGAGGCGCGGATTGCTCAGGCAGGTGGTCGAATTTGTCCTCGGCCGGGAAATCCGTTTCGATCACCGCACCTCCGGCCCGCGCCGCTCGCGCCACTATCTCCGGCAGCCGGTGATAGGTCTGCGGACCGAGCACGATATCGACATAGGGTGCGCGGGCGAGGATTTCCTTACCTTCGGCCTGCGCCACGCATCCGGCGACCACCAGGATCATGCGCCCGCCGGTGGCCTGCTTCAGCCGTCGCAGGCGGCCGAGTTCGGAGAAAACCTTCTCCGCCGCCTTGTCCCGAATATGGCAGGTGTTGAGGATGACCATGTCGGCGCCCTCAGGCGTATCGGAGGGTGCGTAGCCAAGTGGCGCGAGCACGTCTGACATCCGGTGGCTGTCATACACGTTCATCTGACAGCCCCAGGTGATTACGTGCAGACGCCTGCGCGCTGGAGGCAGAGATGCTCGGTTGGGAGAGAGTATGTGGTGCGTACCGGTCATCGACCAAACTCCGCCGACTCCAATCGGACTGATCCGAAGGGAAAGGCGGGAGACATCGTCGGGGTGAGCCCCTTGGTCAAGCTGGTCGGTGCAATATGAACTCCGGATGACGCGAGCAGTGTGCCAGGAAGAGCACCCAGGTTGTCAATGATTTCTCAGGGGCCACGTGCTGGCTCGCACCCTATCCTCGTCGACCCTGACGAGCCTGGCCACGAACGTGGGTCAGGCGAAGGCCGGTTGCGGATCCGCCAGATCATCCGG
>JBEKGV010000116.1:0-8743 GCA_050012615.1 Acetobacteraceae bacterium
TTGCGGTGCGAGGTCGGCGGCCGTGCGGAACTGCAACCCGCCGCCAACGTCCACCAGCTCGATCCCCCTGCCCTCGAATCGAGCCTGCAATGATGCGATCACGGCTGCCGCATCGATGTCGTCAGGAAGTATCTGCGACAGAGCGCGCGGGGTCATCGGCGTCACGCTGGCGAACACCGCTGCCTCCGCCAGCCGCAGGGCCGCCTCATCGGGCTCCCGTAGGGGTGGAGCGGCCGCATCGGGTTCGGAGTCCAATGGAGCAGTCGTCATGGCTGATCCTCCAACGCTCCGGCACGTCCCACGAGGATTGGGCCAAAAGCGTGCTCCTGACGCAGGCGAAGCTCACCGCCGCGGGCCAGTTCCAATCCCGCTATCAACGTGCTGGACATGGCGGCACGATGCTCCATCGATCCCGGCGAAAGAGCCGGCAGGAAGTGCTCCAGGCTCGTCCAGTCCGGCATCGAGCCGAGGAGCGACGACAGCCGTTTTAACGCGTCCTGAACCGTGAACCAGGACAGTTTTCTGGGCTGGTAAGCGACCGCCTTGGTGCCGCGGCGGACGGCGCGCAGGTAGCAGGACAAGAACGCGGCCTGATCAATCACCAGCCGGGACCGGTCGATGATCGTATGATCCTCGCGCGCGCCAAGCGTGAACACGTCGGCGCCGAGGATCGGGCGTCGTCCGAGCCAGGCGGCGGCGGCTCGAACCAGTTCCAGCGCCGCCAGCCGTTCGGTCAGAAGTTCGGCGATTTGTTCGGCGTCCTCGGTCTCGTCCCCGCCGGCCGGCACCAGCAGCCGGGATTTGAGCCAGGTAAGCCATGCCGCCATGACCAGCCACTCGGCGGCCAACTCCAGGCGCACCTTGCGGGCACCCTCGATCACCGCGAGGTACTGCTCAACCAGGGCCAGGATGGAGATCTTGGCGAGGTCCACTTTTTGGGCGCGAGCAAGGTCGAGCAGCAAGTCCAGCGGCCCCTCGAACCCCTCCAATTTCAGGAGCAGGCTATCTCCCGCGGGATCTTCGGTCGCGGCCGATATATGCTCCGTGTTCGTCTGGCCCCCCGCGTTAGTCTGGCCCCCTGGCAGCCGCGCGTCACTCATGGGTACCCAGCCAGCCAAAATACGAGTCGGAACGCCCTCGGCAAAATGGCATCGAGCGCGTCGCCGATCGGGTTGATGCCGAAAATGTTGGGCAACACGAGGATGACGACCAACACGATGAGGATCCCGTACCGTTCCAGTCCGGCCCAGAAGCGGGCAACGCGCTCGGGGAGGATACCTGCGACGACGCGACCACCGTCAAGCGGCAGAATCGGCAACAGATTGAACAAGCCTAGCACCAGGTTGGTAACCATGAATGAGAGAAACACGACGATAACCGGCGACAGGGCATATACTTCGGTAAACCCTTCCAGATAGCGTGCGATCTCCGCGAACCCCGGTACCACGTGACCCACGACCGCCGTCAACCATGCAAGGAAGAAATTCATCCCGGGGCCCGCGATGGCGACAATGGCCATTCCACGCCGAGGATTAGCGAATTTCCAGGCGGACACCGGCACCGGCTTGGCCCAACCGAACATGAACGCGACCCGATGGATGGTCAGTAGCTGTGAGATGAGCAGGAAGCCAGGCAGGATGATCGTGCCCACCCGGTCAATGTGTTTCAGCGGATTGAGCGTCAGCCGTCCCTGATCGCGCGCCGTCGTATCGCCCAAAGCCAGAGCCATGAAACCGTGCGCTGTCTCATGCAGGGTAATGGCGAAGATCACCGGGATGATCGCCAGCAACGCGTTCAGGACAACACTGCTAATCACGTCGTACTCCGGTCACGCTCTCGCGCGAGTGCCTCAGCATCCAGACCGAGGCGTCCCCTCTCCGCCTTGATCCTCGATCGGGCCAGGCGCTGACTTGCCTGATCCGACAGGGGCGGGCAACCCGCGAGGAGCGCCTCGGTTGGGGCATAAACGCCGCTGCAATAAAGCGCGATATCGCACCCCGCCGCCAGGGCCCGGACGGCCAGGTCGGCCGGCTCGCCGGCGAGCGCTTTCATCGCGAGGTCGTCGGTCACGAGAACACCCTCGAAGCCGATCCGTTCGCGAATGATCCGTTGAATGATGGAAGGGGACAAGGTCGCCGGCAAAGTTTTGTCGAACGCCGGATATAGGATGTGCGCGGTCATCATCCAGGGCAGATCAGCGTTGCGCGCGAACGGCAGAATGTCGGCGTCGAGATGGTTCGCCTCCACGATCGGAAGCGAAAGATGACTGTCGACTCGCGCCCGCCCGTGGCCGGGGGCATGTTTGCCGATCGGCTGCACGCCGGCGGCGAGCAAACCCTCGGCGAACGCTCGGCCAAGGCGCGCCACATCCTGGGGATCCTCGGCCAACGCGCGATCGCCGATGACGCCGTGCGCGCCCGGGATCGACAGGTCGAGCACGGGAGCCGCGACCGTGTTGAACCCGGCTTCGGCGCAGTCGAGACCGATTAAGGCGCCGCTCAGCCACGCTCGACGGATTGTGCGAAGCTCCGCGCCGGGCGGGTGCGCGCGCCAGGACGGCGGCCGCAGCCGCGCCACCCGGCCGCCTTCCTGGTCCACCATAAACACGGCATGCGGCGGCAGGACGCGCCGCAACTCGGCCATCAAAGCGCCAAGCCGTGGCCCGTTCAGGATGTTACGCGCAAACAGGATAATGCCTGCCGGGGGGTGCGCGCGAAACAGAGCCGCTTCCTCGGCGAGCAAGGCCGGGCCGGAGATGCCGACGATCGCGGCCTTCGTCTCAGGCGTCATAGGTCACGAGCTCATTAAATACAGGTTCAACGTGGCAGCACGGCGCCACGGATGCACAGGGATTATTTCAAACCGGGAACTGGCGATCCGCGGACGCCGGATCGAAGCATCCTTTAAGCGCCGAAGTTCGAGCCGACGTATGGTGCCGGCGGCCCGACCGATCAGGACTCAACCACTGAACACTGCGCGCCTTTCGCCTTCACCTTATCGCAGAATGCTTTCGCCTGCGCGGAGTCCGCGAACCCGCCGGTACGTAACCGCCAGGGCATGGGCCCAGACTCATTCGTCTTTTGGAACATCGCCCGATGCTGACCGAACAACTCCGGCATCTTCCTGGCGAGGTTATCCCAGGCCGCCTGCGCGGCCGCCTCGGACTTCGCCGAGGATAGTTGCACGGTCAACGTTTTAACGTGTGGGGGAATGATCGCGGGCGGGGGGAGAGGCGTTCTGATCGGACCTTGCATCGTCAGCAGCGCCTGGGGGTTGGGCTCCTCGGTTGGTGGCGCGAGATGGCTGTTGTTGGGATCTGCCTGCTTTTCTTCCGGCGCGACCGCCATACCGCCCGGATTTTCTGGTCTCACCCGAATCGGCCGCGGGTCCGCCTGCACGACCGGCACCGTGTCTCCACCGGAATGACCGGTCAGGCTATAGGCCGCGACGCCCGTCAGGATAGCGAGCCCCCCGAATCCGGCGAGGTAAAGCAAGCGTTTCGTGCCAGCGTCTATCCCCCGGTCGTCGCGGGAAGGCCGATACATGGGACTGGAGGCATTGACCTGGTCCGACATGATAATCCTTTCGTCATGCTTACCCGGGCTTGCCACCCGAGAGGGTCATCTACTGAAGGGTCACCGCATTTCTTCGGCTGGCTCGACCCCCATGACCCGAAGTCCGGAGCGAATCACGGTCGCCGTCGCCGCCACCAGAGCCAGCCGTGCGCGTGTCTCCACAGGCCGGTCCGCCTGAAGGAATCTGAGGGTCGAGTCGTCCCTTCCCCGGTTCCACAGCATATGAAAGTCGCCCGCCAAATCATAGAGAAAAAAGGCGATTCGGTGTGGCTCACGAGCGATGGCGGCGGCCTCCACCGTGCGCGGCCATGTGGCGAGGCGGCGGATCAGCGCTGTCTCCGCCTCATCCGTGAGGCTGCTGAGTTCGGCATGCGCGAGCGAATCCGGCGTGAGGTCCGGTTCCGGGAACGTGTCCGCCGCGCCACGCAACACGGAGCGGCATCTCGCATGCGCATACTGAACGTAGAAAACGGGATTTTCCCGGGTCTGCGCGACTGCCTGTTCCAGATCAAAGTCCATCTGGGCGTCGGATTTACGGATCAGCATCGTGAACCGGACGGCGTCGCGGCCGATCTCCTCCAGCAGGTCGCGCAGCGCGACATAAGTCCCGGCCCGTTTGGACATTTTAACGGGTTCGCCGCTCCGCATGATGTGTACGATCTGACAGAGCACAGCTTCAAATTTGGTCTTGTCGTGTGAAATCGCGCGCACGGCGGCGCGCATGCGAGGAACGTATCCTCCGTGATCCGCGCCGAGGATGTTGATCAGAATGTCGTAGCCGCGGGCGATCTTGTCGGCGTGGTAGGCGATGTCATTGGCGAAGTAAGTGTTGCTACCGTCGGATTTGCGTAACGGCCGGTCGACGTCGTCACCGAAGCTGGTCGACCGGAACAAAGTTTGCGGCCGCGGTTCCCAGTCGTCAGGCGTCTTGCCTTTCGGTGGATCGAGCACGCCCTCGTAAATCAGCTCATCGGCACGCAGTCTGTCGATGATCGCATCGGTGGCGCCGGATGCGACGAGCGCTCGTTCAGAACGGAAAACATCTTGCTGGACGCCGAGCATCGCCAGATCGTCACGGGTTTCCCGCATCATGGCGTCGATGGTGAAATCGCGCACGATGTCGAGCCAGATTTCAGGCGCCTCGATCGTTTTATCCGGCCTGGCCAGCGCGGTGCCGTGCCTGTGGGCTAGCGATTGCCCTACCGGAACGAGATAGTCGCCGCGATATTGCAGGCCGCCCGGAACGGCATCAGCGAAAGTCTCTTCCGTCATTTCGGTACCGATCGCCTGCAAATACCGCCAGTAAGCCGCCCATGCGAGCGCCGTCACCTGGGCTCCCGCATCGTTGATGTAGTATTCTTTGGTGACCTCGAAGCCCGCTTTGATGAGCAGATTGGCCAGCGCGTCGCCCACCACCGCACCGCGGCAATGACCGACATGCATTGGGCCGGTGGGATTGGCGGAGACATACTCCACATCGACGCTTGTGCCCTGACCGACGGTCGAGTCGCCGTAGGCTTCTCCCGCTGTCAGGATCGCCGGTACGACCGCGCGGAACGCCGCCGGATCGAGACGGATGTTGACGAAGCCAGGTCCGGCGGTGACGGCTTCGGTGATGTCCGGGCTGGCGCGCAAGGCCTCGGCGATGGCGGTCGCGAGTTTCGCGGGGGGCTGGCGCGCGGCCTTGGCGCAGACCATGGCGGCGTTGGTCGCCATGTCGCCATGCGCGGTCTCTCGCGTTGGAGATACTTCGATGCGAGCGATGACCTCGTCCGGCAGTCCGGGAACGACGGCGTTCACGGCTGCCAGGACGGTGTTCCGGGTCGTGGCGAAAAGGTCGGTCATTGGGTTCCATCGTAAAAGACATCAACACGAAGTTCACCGAGAACCACGGCGTTTCACGGAAATACCGCCCTACCCGTTCACCGCGATATCCGTGAGCCTACGATGCTCGTCCATCGCATAGCGATCCGTCATCCCGGCAACGTAATCGCCCACGACGATGGCGGCGCGGTGCGTTCCGCCCTCGCCGGCGCGGGCGCGCCAGTCGTCCGGCAGCAGCGAGGGGTCGCCGTGCAGGATCCGGAAAACCTCCTCGGTTAGCCGCCGCGCCTTGGCGCTCATGCGGTTGACGCGCCAGTGGCGGTACATCCGGGCGTGGAGGAAGTCCTTGATCGCCTGATTGGCCTCGGTCATCTCTGGGCTGAACACGACCACGCGGTTGCGCGACCGGCGGATGGCGTCCGGATCCTTTGGCGCGAGTTTCGCCAGGCGCGCACGGGTTTCCTCAAGCAAATCGGTGACCATCCGGTCGATCACCCGGCGGATCGTCTCATGTCTCAGACGAGGCGGCGGCATGTCGAGGCTGGCCTGGCGCGCCTCCGCCAGAGCGGGTCCAACGATCGGCAGATGACGCAAATCGTCGGGGACGAACAACCTCGCCCTGAGCCCGTCGTCCAGGTCATGCGCGTGATAGGCGATGTCATCGGCCAGCGACGCCACCTGCGCCTCGGCACTCGCGTGCGAGCCCAGATCGAGTTTGTGGCGGGCGTTGTAGTCGGCGATGTAGGGCGGCGGATCGCGCAACGGGCCGTTGTGTTTCGCCAGCCCCTCCAGCGTCTCCCAGGTCAGGTTCAGCCCGTCCCAGCCGGCGTAGCGGCTTTCCAGCAAGGTCACGACCCGCAGGCTCTGGGCGTTGTGGTCGAACCCGCCAAACGGCTTCATGCCGAGATTGAGAGCATCCTCGCCGGCGTGACCGAACGGCGGATGGCCGAGGTCATGGGCCAGCGCGAGCGCCTCGGTCAGATCTTCGTCCAGGCCAAGAACGCGGGCGATCGAGCGGGCGATCTGCGCCACCTCGATCGAATGGGTCAGTCGGGTGCGATAGAAATCGCCTTCGTGATTGACGAAAACCTGGGTTTTGTATTGCAGCTTTCGAAACGCCGAGCTGTGGATGACGCGATCGCGGTCGCGTTGCCAGGGCGAGCGGACCGGCGTTTCGGGTTCGGCATACAGCCGCCCGCGCGTGTTCGCTTCGGAGACGGCGTAGGGCGCGAGAGGAACACGGCCGGGCATGCGCGGCGATTACACCCGGCCCCGTATGGACTCAACCGACGGTCCGCGGACGTACTGAGCAAATCTCCGGCCGCCCTGACGGTTCCAACCGATGGGGCTTCAATTTCGCGGCCGAAGCGCCTATGTTGCGTGCATGGGACAGTTTGCCGTGACCGAGCGGGCCGCGACCCGCATCGCCGAGATCGCCGCCGCCGAGGGCAACCACTTGGCTCTGCGCGTTTCCGTGCTGGCCGGAGGCTGCAGCGGGTTCCAGTACCGGTTCGAACTGGACAAGGACGTGCAGCCGGACGACCTCGTGATCGAGAAGGCCGACGCCAAAATCCTGGTCGATCCGTCGAGCCTTGATTTGCTCGCGGGCTCGGAACTGGATTTTACCGACGCGCTGATGGGCAGTCACTTCGCGGTGAAGAACCCGAACGCGACGTCGTCCTGCGGGTGCGGGACCAGTTTCTCGATCGAGTAAAACGGCTAGGCTGGTAGGGTGTAGTTCGGAGGCAACAGTTCCGCGGGAGGCATCCCGATGTTGGACCGATCAATCAAGCGACTGTCCAAGAAGGCGCGGCGGGGCATGCGCGGCTACCCGCTCGGCACAGTCGCGTTTTACGGACCTGATGACAAGCGCGCGACCAAGGTCGCGGTCGGGATCAAGTTCGCCGACGATGCGGAATTCGAAATGCGGACATGGTTCGTCGAAACCGGAGATGCACGCGGCGATCCGATTATCGCCACGGAGATACTCGCGCATTTCGAAGCGAACGGGGTCGTATCGGTCACGATGCTCGATCGCATCTTCGGCTGCCCGCACCAGGAGGGAATTGATTACGAGGGCGAATACTGCCCGGTCTGCACGTTCTGGATCGGCCGCGACCGGTATACTGGCAAAAAGGTGCGATCCGCCGACCGGGCAGAGGAACTCGCAAGGCTGGCGGCTCTCCATGGCCTCGCTCCGGATGAGGACAGTCCGGGATCAAGTGCGGATCGGAGTTGAGCCTTCGCGGGACTACGACACCGGGAGCGGGACCTCGCCCTTCAGCATTAGCCGGTACAGATACCGTCGCTCGTTCATGTCGTAATCGGCGTTCGCCTGATGCATGACGCTGCGGTTGTCCCAGATGACCCAGTCTCCCTGGCGCCACTTATGCCGGTATTCGTATTTGGTCTGCGTGGCGTGATCCATGAGTTCGCCGATCAGCGCCAGCGCGTCGGTGTCGTTCATACCCTCGATCGATTCCATTCGCACCGGATTGAGGTACAGCGCTTTGCGGCCATTCTCCGGATGCACGCGCACCAGAGGATGTAGACCAGGTGGAGGCATCGCCTGCGCGCTTTCCTCGTTGAGGCCATACAATTCGCGAGGGCTGTATTTGCTCTGGTACACATGGCGCGCGCGCAGGAAGGCGATGCGGTCTTTCATCGCCTCGTCGAGATCGTCGTAGGCCGCGTGCATGTTGACATATTGTGTGTCGCCACCGCGGCTCGGCAGCGAAACGGTGTACAGCATCGTGGCTTTTGGCGGAGCGGGATGGTTCGAGTGATCGGTATGGAATGTCTCACCCGGAATGATCCGCTTGCCGTTCTTGATCACGTCGTTGGAGACGTAATACAGGTCGGGGTGGCCAGGCACATGATGCTCTTTCTTGTCGTGCGGCTGTAGGTCACCGAATACGGTGGCGGCGTGCTTGAATTCCGCCGGGCTGAAATCCTGCTCGCGCATCACCAGCACGTGGTATTTGGCCCAGGCGTCGTTGAGAGTTGAGGTTGTTTCGGCGTCGAGGGGTTGGGTGAAATCGAGGCCAACGACTTCGGCGCCGGTGTGGTCCGTCAATGGTGTAACGGTGAATGAGGCCATGCCAGGTGCTCCCTTCGAGGTCAGGACGCTAGGACCAGTGCCGGGTGAACGTTAAGCAACGCGCGTACCGTGATCATTGCGCGATTCCCGGCAACGCAACCCGGCTCCTTCTTAGTGCCTTAGTAACTTAGTGTCTTAGTAGTAATAATTTCAGCTCATCAACCACTCGTGCCCTTGAACATTTCGCCCATGACTTCGAAATTATCGCAATCATTGCCACTAAGACACTAAGACACTAAGGCAC
>JBEKGV010000117.1:0-12914 GCA_050012615.1 Acetobacteraceae bacterium
TGGAACGCCGGTGCCGATGCGTCTCGAAATTCTGCGACCGGCCTATAGCACGGACCTGCTGCCGACTGGCGCCGGCGCGGCTTAACGGACGCGGCTCGCGCTTTGTTGGAACAACCGGCGGATCATGCCGCGGTATCAGCGGCTGACCGCCAGCCAGGTTCTCTGACCCGTGACCAGCCGGCCCGGCCGCCAGGAATCGAGCTCGTAATCAGCGCCAAGGGATGAGGCCGTTTGTCTTCTGGAATTTGCAAGGCATTTTCTTACCTCGTACCAAACGGCACGGTAAACGGGATACGCCTGGTCAGTTTCCAGCCGATACGAGTTAGCCCCGAGCATCCGCTCACTCGCCGGCGGCCGGAAATATCGCATTCAATCCATGGCGCCGGGCGCGATGCTGGTAGCTCGGCCGTTGGGAATATCCAGTCCTGGTGACAGAGGCTCGACCAGTTGCTCGCCAGTCTGTTGGCCCCCAGCCTGGCTCACGTATCAAGCCTTTTCGAACATGGAGCGAAGCTATGGCGGATCCTAATTTTCTGACTGGCAGCGCCGGTCTCATCGCGGTTGATAAGATGGGCAATCAGGTGCTGTTCCTCGACCCGGACGGCTACGAGACGATCCTCACGCTCGACGGATTCGCCCCGCGGGTTCACGAATTGCTGATCGCGGCTGACCGGCACGTCGCTTATGTCCCGATCTATGGCGATGGGGTCCACGGCAAAAATCCTCACCCAGGCCACCTGATCGCGCTGTTCGATCTGAAGGCGCGCCGGCATATGGGCGATTTCAGCACCTATCCTTACCTGGCGCCACACGGGCTGCGCTGGGGTCCCAAGGGGCAGCTCTACTGCCTGTGCGAGAACAGCGGTGTCGTCCTCGAGATGGACGCGGCGAAAGGCAGCATCGAGCACGTCATGGAGGTCGGCTCCAACAAGGCGCATCGGATGGAGGTCCTGCCGGACGGAAGCAAGCTCTACACCGAAAATGAGGAGGACACGTTCGCCAGCGTGATCGATCTGAACGCCCGCACACGGAGCAAGAAAATTCCGGCGCCGAACGGCCTCGCCGGGGTCGGACTGTCGCCGGATGGCAAGACCATCATCCTGGTGGACGGACAGAAACCGTGGATCATGGTGGTCGACACCGCGACGGATGAAGTTGTGTCGACAATCGCGTTGGACGGACACGAGAAGGCGGCGCAAATCGCGCGCTATAGTCCAGATGGCAAATACCTCGTTGTCACCAGCGTCGCCGCGCCGCTCGCCACGGTGTTCGACGCCGCGCTCAAAACGCAACGTTTGCTGCGATTGGGCCAAGGGCCAATGAACATGGCGTTTCATGAGAACGGCCGCACGGTCCTGATCGGCAACCAAAACGAAGGCACGATCTCCGTGTGCGATCTGAAAGACGCGGAGGTCGTGCGTACCGTGCGTGCTGGCGTCGGCGTCGAAGCCCTGTCGTTTTTCTGATCAACTCCTCCTTGAGGGATGAGCCGACGCCGCGAGCCGACATTAGCGGAACCGCCCCAATCAGGCCGGCGCCGGTTCGGCGGCATACTTCTCCAGTTCCCCCTCGTCGATCACGGTCGTCATCATGAACTGGAACAGCGCCGCTCCAATCAAGGTGATGACCGCGCCGATCGACAGCGCCAGCACGAACGAGCCAGTCTCGTCGACGATAAACCCGGTCAGAATTGGCGACAGTGTGCCGCCCAGGAAACCGGCGAAGTTCTGGTTGCTGGCGGCGGACGCGCAGTAAGCCTGCGGCGTCACCACCGTCACCAGGATCCATTTGCACGTGATCCCGAACTGCATGAAAAACATCGACAACGCGATGCAGCCGATCGCCACGCCGGCGCTGCTGGCGTTCGCAGCGAGCCCGGTGAACGCGGCCGACGCGAGCAGCCCCAGGATCAGCGGCCGGCGGCGGCTGGCGATCTGGTTCACGCCGCGCTTCGGAAGAGCGAACTCCATTGACGCAGCGAAACCGAGGAACTGGCCTCACGATTCGAGCGCAAATACTCCTCGTCCCGCGGTTGCAGCGCCTGAGTCCTCGGTTCTCGATAGATCAGGAACCAGACAACGGCGGCCACCACTCCGGCCAGACCCATGACGACAAACATCACCCGCCAGTTGTACGCGAGCATCACGGTGGTGAGGATCGGCGGTGCGAGCGTCGGGCCGATATAGGCGCCCGAGGTGTAGACGCCGCTCGGCACGCCGCGGTCCTTGACGTCGAACCAATCGCTGACCGATCGCGTCGCCGACGGAAAGCACGGCGCCTCGGTCACGCCGAGCCCGATCCGCGACAGCATCAACTGAAAGTAGCTGCCGGCGAGGCCGCCGGCCGCCTGGAACAGCGACCAAACGACCATCGTTATCCCGACGAGGATCTTCGGCCCAATCCGATCCAGCAAATATCCCGACGGCAATTGGGCGAAGCCGTAGGTCAGCGCCCAGGCCGATCCGAGGGCTCCGATGGCGGTCGCGCTGAGGCCGAATTCCTCGCGGATCTTCACGTTGCCGATCGCCAAGGTTGACCGGTCCATGTAGTTCAATGCGATCGCCGCGGTTACGAGGACGATCGCAACCCACTGCATGCGACGTAGTTGGGGTGACGGGCCGGTGACCGACATGACTTCCTCCCTGCAAGGCTCGCAGGGCTTGGCCGTGCGGCTATTGATGCAAGGATAGCTCAATGCCGCGGGGAGGCAAATATCGCGCTCGTGCGGGACGGGGATGCTTCGTCAGCCGGTACTGGGTCACGCGGCCGCGGGGGCGGATTGACGGGCGGCCCAGAACCTACAGGCGCTAAATCAGGGTCGATAAGTGTACGGCACTGTCCTTTAAAACGTCATGGCCCTCCCCCGACTTGATCGGGGGATCTCCGGGCCACCTGCAATCGCACGGTACCGCGACAGGTCCCCCGGACGATCCCCCGATCAAGTCGGGGGAGGGGGATGACGAGTATTTTACAAGCGCCCCCAATGCGATTCTAATTTAGCCTGGTAAGGGTCAGGATCTGCCCTGACGAAAAGACTGTGACCGTGTCACTTCCCGAAGGCTTTATCCCAGATCGCGTGTGTCCAGGCGCCCTCCGGCTTGCGGGTAATCACCGGTTCCGACATTCCCGACATCAACTCGTTCACTGTCCGAGTATAGGCGGCTTCGTCCAGGTACCCCAGGCCATGCGGCGCCGGCTCCACCAGCTTGGCGATCTCCGACATCATGCGTTTCTGATGTGCCGCCGTTTGCGCTCCCGCGGTATCGTTTTCGAGCACGATCTTCACCGCGTCGTCCTGATGCTCGACGGCATACTGCCAACCCTGCATCGAGGCCTTCAGGAAGCGCGTCAGACGTTCCGCTTTGGCCGCGTCATGCAGCGTTGCCTCCGTGGCATAGAGACCGTCCTCCAGCGTCGCGACGCCTTCGTCAGCGTATTTGAACACGATCAGCTGCTCGGGCTTCATTCCGGCCTCGATCAGCTGCCAATATTCGTTATAGGTCATGGTGGAGATGCACGCCGCCTGCTTCTGCAGCAACGGATCCACGTTGAATCCTTGCTTCAGCACGGTCACGCCACCGGGCGATCCATCGGTCTTCAACCCGAGTTTGCTCATCCATGCCAGGAACGGATACTCGTTGCCCGAGAACCAAACGCCCAGGGTCTTGCCCTTGAAGTCGGCAGGCGATTTGATCCCGCTGTCCTTGCGGCAGGTCAGCTCCATGCCCGATCGCTGAAACACCTGAGCGATGTTGACGAGCGGAACGCCTTTCTCGCGCGCGGCGAGAGCGGACGGCATCCAATCGACGACGACGTCGGCGCCTCCTCCGGCGATCACCTGGGACGGATTGACGTCCGGTCCACCGGGTTTGATCGTTACGTCAAGCCCAGCGGCTTTGTAGTAGCCCTTCGCCGCGGCAACGTAATATCCCGCGAATTGCGCCTGAGCGACCCATTTCAGTTGCAAGGTCAGCGGATCGGCCGCTCGCGCGAACGCCGACGTCCCGATGATCAGCGCCGCCGCCAATATGATCCTGTGCATTTTGCCTTTGCCTTTCTTTTCAGTGGAACGATGGATGCCAGAACGTCACGATACGTTCCACCAGCGCCAACAACGCGAAACTTATCGACCCGGCCACCGCCGCCATCACGATCTCAGCCCAGACCACATCCAGATTGAGCCGCGCGGCCTCGGTGGAGATGCGGAAGCCCATTCCCACGATCGGCGTGCCAAAGAACTCCGCCACGATGGCGCCGATCAAAGCGAGCGTCGCGTTCAGCTTCAGCGCATTGAACACGAACGGCAGCGCGGACGGCAAGCGCAGCTTCAGCAATGTTTGCAAGTATCCGGCACCGTAGGAGCGCATCAGATCGCCGCGGCGCAGGAACGGCGAAGCATCCAGAGCAATCGCCACAAGCAATCCCGCCGCGCTGCCGATCGCCCATCCGGGAATGACCGCGCGAAGAAACGTCTGCCGGAAATCCGCCGCGAGCGTCGGCAGATGGCTCAAGATCCCGGCGCAGATCTGAGAAGGCGCCGGCAGCAGCACGAGCGGCACGCCGTACCCGGTGCAGGCGACCTGCCAAAGCCACAACACCAGCAGCCCGAACACCACCGGCGTCGCCATGCGGAACACAAACCGCTCACCACGGGCGAGCAGGACCAGCAACGCGCCGCCGACGACGAGCGAGACAATCAGCACCAGCGTCGTCAAAGCCGCCCGCCCCGGGAGCGCACCAGCAGCGCTTGCGCCCCATCCACCGTCGCCACGGCCAGCATCGCGAGGATCGCGGCCATGAACAGCGCAGCCCAGATCTGAGGCGTCTGGCCATAATACGATCCGGTCAGCAGCCTCGCGCCCAGCCCGGCCTGCGCTCCGGTGGGAAGTTCCGCCACGATGGCGCCTACCAAGGCCAACGGAGCGGCGACTTTCATCGCCGGAAACAGGAACGCCATCGAATCGGGCCAGCGCAGTTTGGCGAAAACCTGTGCGTCCGTCGCACTGTAAGTGCGCATCAGATCGCGCCGCATGGGATCCGAGGAGCGTAACCCCTTCACCATTCCGGTGACGATCGGGAAGAAGCTCAACCAGCCGGCGATCAGCGCTTTCGGGACCACTCCGGTTTGCCCGATGCTGCCAAGCACGACCACGACCATCGGCGCGATCGCCAGTACCGGCACGGCCTGACTGGCGATCAGCCATGGCATCAACGCGCGATCCAGAGTGCGCACGTGGACAATACCGATCGCCAGAACCATGCCCACGACCACAGCGATCGCGAAGCCAAGGACGGCAGCCCAGGCGGTCACTCCGGCGTGGAAGAGGAGGCTGCGGGGAGAATTGGCGGGATAATCGAACACGCTGCGGAACATTTCACTGGCGACCTGATCAGGCGTCGGCAGCAACGGCCGATCCAGCGAGAGCGCAGCCGTGGCCACATCGGTCCACCCCGCATCATCATCCGCCAGGGCTTGTGCCTGGTCCCAGTTCATCGCCAGGGCGGCACCGAACCAAAGGACGATCAGTAACGCGACGACACATAGCAGCGGGACAGCGCGCGATCGCTCAAACATCGCCATGGCCTTCCCGCAGCGCGGCGCGGACGGCATGTGCCAACGCCAGAAACTCCGGCGTTTCGCGCACATCCAGGTCACGCTCGCGGGGTAGATCGGAGTCGATCACCGAGACGACACGGCCGGGACGAGACGACATCACGACGATGCGGGTGGACAGGAACACCGCCTCGAGAACCGAGTGCGTGACGAACATCGCGGTCAGGCTGGTGCGGCGCCACAGTTCATGCAGATGCAAGGTCAGTCCGTCACGGGTGATTTCGTCCAAGGCGCCGAAAGGCTCATCCATCAGCAGCAGTGTTGGCTCGAAGCTGAGGGCGCGGGCGATTGATACGCGCTGCTGCATCCCACCCGATAACTGCCACGGGAACCGACCACGAAATTCGGAGAGCCCGACCAGATTCAGCACGCGCGCCGCCCGCGCCTGACGCTCCGCGCGCGGCAGGCCCATCACCTCCAGAGGCAGCATCACGTTGCGTGCCACATTGCGCCACGGATAGAGCGCGGGCGCCTGGAAGACGTAACCGTAAGCGCGTCGCTTGCGCGCCTCCTCGGGCGTCAGGCCGTTGACCACAAGCGTGCCGGTGCTGGCTTGCTCAAGGTCGGCGATGAGGCGGAGCAAAGTCGTTTTGCCGCACCCGGAAGGGCCGATCAGCGAAACGAATTCTCCCTGGTGAACGGACAGGGTGACACCGGTCAGCGCGACTGTCGTTTGGCTGTCCGCGGTGAACGTTACACCAAGGTCGTGCGCTTCGATGACCGCGCGAGCGTCGCTGCGTTCAGGAGCGGCGTCGCTCTGCTCCGATTTAGGGCGACCTTCGTGTTCGCCATGGTCAGGCTTGTCGGGGCGGCCTGTCTCCATCCCCTCCCCGTCATGTCTGTCCTGGCGGGCTATCCCCTCCCCGTCATGGCCCTCCCCCGACTTGATCGGGAAATCCTCCGGGCCACCTGTTACGGCACTGTGCTGGTTCAGGTGGCCCGGACAAGCCGGGCCATGACGAGGGGAGAGTGGCGGGCCCTGACCGGAGGAGAGCACCGGGCCATGACGTGGCTGCCGACGGGAGAGATCAGCCCGCACGGCCCGCACGTTCGGCCAGACGTTGATCGGTCTCGAGCACGGCCCGCAACAGAACATTGGCGCCGGCGACGACGTCGCTCTTTTCGGCGTGCTCCGCTTCGTTGTGGCTCAATCCTTTCTCGCAGGGAACGAACACCATCGTCGTCGGCGCGACCCGCGCGATATACGCCGAATCGTGCCCGGCGCCGGAGACGATGTCGCGGCTGGCGTACCCGGACGCCTTCGCCGCCGAGCGGACTGATTCGATGCAGGCCGGGTCGAAACGAACCGCCGGGGAATCCCATACACGGTCGATCGTTACTTCAAGCCCAGAGTCGTCCGCGATGCCCCGCAGCCGTCGCATCATTTCGGCTTCCATCGCAGCTACGACGTCGTCTTTCGGATGGCGCAGGTCGATGGTGAAGAAGACCGATCCGGGCACGACATTGCGGCTGTTTGGCCGGCTCTCGATCAGTCCCACGGTCGCCACCGCGTCCGGTGCGTGATCCCATCCGGTTTGGTTCACCTCGGCAACCATCCGGCTGGCGCCAAGAAGAGCGTCGCGGCGCAATTTCATGGGCGTTGAGCCGGCATGACTTTCCGTCCCGATCACGGTGACCTCGTACCAGCGCATCCCCTGCACGCCCGTCACCACGCCGATCGTCCTGGCTTCCGCCTCGAGGATCGGTCCCTGCTCGATATGCAGTTCGAAGTGCGCGCCGAGCGCATGCGATCCACACGGCACATCGCCTTTGTAGCCGATTCGCGTCAGTTCCTCGCCGAACCGGCGACCCTCGCGGTCTTCGCGCGTATAGGCATAGTTCGTGTCGAACACGCCCGCGAACACGCCGGATGACAGCATCGCCGGTGCGAAACGCGAGCCTTCTTCGTTGGTCCAGTCGATCACCTCGATCGGTGCATTGGTCTCATAGCCCTGGTCATTGAGCGTGCGCAGCACCTCAAGCCCGGCGAGGACGCCGATGATGCCGTCGTATTTTCCGCCGGTCGGTTGCGTATCCAGATGGCTGCCGATGGCGATCGGCGGCAAACTGGAATCACGTCCGGGACGGCGTGCGAAAATGTTGCCCATGTCGTCGACCATCACCGAGCATCCGGCGGCCTCGCACGCGGTTCGGAACCAATCGCGCACCTGGCGATCGAGGTCCGTCAAAGTCAGCCGGCAAATTCCACCTTTCGGCGTCGCGCCGATCTGGGCTGTCTCCATGATCGAAGCCCACATCCGGTCGCCATCGATCGCGATGTTGCCAGTGGGTCCGCCCATGGGGGGTCCGCTCATGCCGCTTGCTCCTTACGCAAGGGATTGTTGGGGTGATGGTCCCAGGTCAGCACGCTCGCCCCGGTATCCTGCCGCACCATCGTGATGCAACCATCCACTGGGCAAGCCAGGAAGCATAGATTGCAGCCGACGCATTCGGCGTCGATCACCTCATAGCGCCGCTCGCCACCGGCACGCAGAGCGGCGATCGCCTGGTGCGAGGTGTCCTCGCACCCGATGTGACACAGTCCGCATTTGATGCAGAGGTCCTGATCGATCCGCGCGACGATTTTGTAATTCAGGTTCAGATCGCTCCAATGGACATAGTTGCGCACGGCTCGGCCGCGCACGTCCTCGATGGCCGGATAGGATTTGTCGTCCATCCAGTTCGCCAGTCCATCGATCATGTCTTCCACGATCTTGAATCCGCGATGCATCGCGGCGGTGCAGACCTGCACATTCGCGGCGCCAAGCGCGATGAACTCCGCCGCGTCGCGCCACGCGGAGATGCCGCCGATCCCCGACACCGCGAGGTCCGGCATAGCCCGCGCTATGTCCGCAACCATCCGCAACGCGATCGGCTTCACCGCGGGCCCGCAATAGCCGCCGTGCGAGCCGACACCGTCCACGACAGGCTCTGGCGCCATCAGGTCAAGATCGACGCCGGTGATCGCCTGCAGCGTGTTGATGAGAGAAACCCCGTCCGCTCCGCCACGGCGGGCGGCTGCCGCGGGCGCCAGGATGTCGGTCACGTTCGGCGTCAGCTTGACGATGACCGGCATCCGCGTGTGCTGCTTGCACCAGCGCGTGACCATCTCGACATATTCCGGCACCTGGCCGACCGCCGAGCCCATGTCTCGCTCGGACATGCCATGCGGGCAGCCAAAATTTAGTTCTACTCCGTCACAACCAGTCTCTTCGACCAGGGCCAGAATGCGCTGCCAGCTTGCCTCGGTGCAGGGCACCATCAGGCTGACCACCACGGCGCGATCCGGCCAGTCGCGCTTGATCAGTTTGATCTCATCCAGATTGACCTGAAGCGGCCGGTCGGTGATCAGTTCGATGTTGCTGAAGCCCGCGATCCGCGCGCCGTTGTAGCTGATGCCGCCATACCGGCTGCTGACGTTGACGATCGGCGGGTCCTCGCCGAGCGTTTTCCATACCACGCCGCCCCAGCCCGCCTTGAACGCGCGTTCGACGTTGTACGCCTTGTCGGTCGGCGGCGCGGAGGCGAGCCAGAACGGATTGGGGGACCTGATCCCGGCGAAGTTCGATGTGAGGTGGGCCATGAAGCCTCTCCAAAAAACGCTGGTTCAGACGATAAGTTCGCGATGAATGGAAGCGGCGGCGAGCTTGCCATCCTGCACAGCGTTCACCGTCAGGTCGGCGCCGGGCACACAATCTCCACCGGCATAGACGCCGGACACGGAGGTGCGGCGTTCGGCATCCACGACAATGCGTCCGTCGCGTACCGCCGGCACGTCCTCCGCGGGATCGGTGTTGAGCGGATCGGCAACGAATTGCTGGCCGATCGCTTTCAGCACCATATCCGCCGCCAGTTCGAAGGTTTGCTCGGTCAAGGTCAGGCGGCTCTCCGCGTCCAGTCGCGTGCGAGCGAACTCGACACCGGTGACCGTCGTTTCGGTCCCGAGCAGACGTGTTGGCGCAGCCCAGTACCGGAGGCGAACGTTGTTGGTTTGCGCCCACTCCTGTTCCTTGCCGGTGGCCGTCATGTGCTCCGGGCCGCGGCGGTATACGATGGTGACATCCTCCGCACCCAAACGCCGCGCCTGAGTCGCGGCATCGATCGCCGTGTTGCCGCCGCCGATCACCACCACGCGCCGCCCCACGGCAACGCGAAGCTTCGGCGCCTGGCGTAGCTCGGCAATGAAGTCGATCGCGTCGCGCACGCCGGACAGTGTTTCACCTGGCAGTCCCAGAGCTTTCACGCCAGCCTGGCCAAGACCCAGGAACACAGCATCGAAATCGCGCCGGATCGTGCCCAGCGTCACGTCGCGGCCCAGAGTCTTGCCATATTCAATGGTGATGCCGCCGATCGCCAGGATGAATGCGATCTCTCTTTGGGCGAAGTCGTCGGCGACCTTATAGGCCGCGATGCCGTATTCGTTGAGCCCGCCGGCCTTCGGCCGCATTTCGAAAATCGTGACATCGTGACCGTGGCGCGCCAGCGCATGTGCGCAGGCCAGACCGGCCGGCCCGGCGCCGACGACCGCGATCCTTCGCCCGGTCGACGCGGCGCGAACGAATGGCGCGATCCGCCGTTGCTCATTCGGCCGCTGCATCAACCAGTCCGTCGCATGGCGCTGCAGCGCGCCGATCTGGATCGGTTTGTGTTCCTGCGCGGTGTGCACGCAGGCTCGTTCACACAATTCCTCGGTCGGGCAAACGCGGGCGCAGCTGCCGCCGAGAATGTTCGCCTCCAGGATCGTTTTCGCCGAGCCGAGCAGGTTGCCGGTGGCGATCTTGCGAATGAACGAGGGGATGTCGATCCCGGTCGGGCAGGCCTCGACGCAAGGCGCGTCGTGGCAGAAGTAGCAGCGGTTGGCTTCAACCACGCTTTGCGCCGGGGACAGAGGCGGGTGCGAGTCGGCGAAGTTGGCGGCGAGTTCGGCGACGTTCAGACGTCCGGCCGCGATATCGCCAATATCGGTCAATGCTCGCCCCCATTCCGTCGCGATGCGAATGCGGGAGTGAACGGTATGCGCCGGTCCATGTCAACGGCTTTCTTGACTAAGTGGACAGGTTTGGCTACTAATTGCGCAAATTAGCGATCGGGCGCGGCGATTGCACAAAATGGATACAGGAGTTGCCTCCATACGCCAGACCAGCGTGGACCATATCCTCGCGGCGGCCGAGAAAGTGTTTTCGAGCCACGGTTTCGAAGGGGCGACGATGACCCAACTCGCCGCCGCTTGCGGGCTGCCTAAGGCGAACCTGCACTACTATTTCGGCACCAAACAGCGGCTGTATCAGGCGGTGCTGGAGGGCATTCTGGCGCTGTGGCTGGAGGATGCGGCCGAGTGGATCGTCCTTGAGCGGCATCCCGCTGACGGTCTGGCGGGCTATGTCCGCGCGAAGATGGCGCATTCTCGTCTTCGACCGCATGCCTCGCGGATTTTCGCGGGAGAGCTGCTGCGCGGCGCGCCTCACATCATGATGTATCTCGGGATCGAATTGCGGAACCGCGTGGTGGAGCTGGCGTCCGTCATCGAGGGCTGGAGTGCGCGCGGATTGATGGATGCCGTGCACCCGGTCCATCTGCTGTTCAACATCTGGGCCATGACACAAACCTACGCCGATTTCGACGTGCAGATCCGGGCGGTACTGGGCAAAGTCTCGATCGACGACGCGGAGTTCGTGGTGGCGACGGAGACCGTGGTCGCTTTGGTGCTGAAAGGCTGTGGCGTCCGGGTGTATTCCCCAACGGAACATAACAATGAAAGCTAATTGAATGGAGGCTCCCATGACGCTGCTGATCCGGGGCGGGACGGTTGTCACCGCCGAGCAAACCGTCCGCGCCGACGTTTTGTGCCAGAACGGCACGATCGTGGCGGTCCAGCCCGATCTGGAAGCCGCTTCCGGAGCAGAGATCGTCGACGCCGCCGGGATGCTGGTCATGCCTGGCGGCATCGATCCGCATACGCATATGGAGCTGCCCTTCATGGGCACGACCGCCAGCGAGGACTTTTTCACCGGCACCTCGGCCGGCGTCGCCGGCGGCACCACCAGCATCATCGACTTCGTGATCCCGAACCCGGGCATGTCGCTCATCGAGGCCTGGCACGCATGGCGCGCCAAAGCGGAGAAAGCAGCCGCCGATTATGGGTTTCACGTCGCCGTCACGTGGTGGTCCGACCAGGTGGCGGAGGAAATGGGCGTGCTGACCCGCGAGCACGGGGTCAATAGCTTCAAGCACTTCATGGCCTATAAGGGCGCGCTGATGGTGGATGACGGCGTGCTGCTGCACAGCATCGGCCGCGCCCTGGAACTCGGTGCGATCTGCAACGTGCATGCCGAGAACGGCGACGCTGTCGCCCATCTTCAGCAGAAAATGTTGGCTGCCGGAATCACCGGCCCGGAAGGACACGCGTTGTCTCGTCCGCCGGATGTGGAAGGCGAGGCCGCTAATCGCGTCATCGCCATCGCCCGGCTTCTGGGCGCGCCGATTTTTATCGTGCACGTCTCGACCGCCGAGGCGGCCGATGCCATCGCTCGCGCGCGTGCCACTGGTCAGCGCGTTTACGGCGAGGTGCTGGCACAGCACCTGCTCATCGATGAATCGGTTTACCTCAACAAGGATTGGGCCACGGCGGCGGCCTATGTCATGAGTCCTCCGTTTCGCGCGAAGCATCACCAGGAGGCACTGTGGGCGGGCCTCGTGTCCGGCCAGTTGCAGACGACCGCCACCGATCATTGTTGCTTCTGCGCGCCGCAGAAGGCGTCGGGGCGCGACGACTTCACGCGCATTCCCAACGGTACCGGCGGCATCGAAGATCGGATGAGCGTGCTTTGGCACCATGGCGTCGATAGCGGGCGACTGACGCCGAACGAGTTCGTTCGCATCACCTCGACCAATACCGCGCAGATCTTCAACCTGTATCCGCGTAAGGGGGCGATTCAACGTGGCGCCGACGCCGATCTTGTCGTGTGGGATGCCCAGTCTCGGCGGACCATTTCGGTGAAGACACATCATCAGAACATCGATTTCAATGTCTACGAGGGGATGGAGGTAACAGGCCTGGCGCGCCACACGATCAGCCAGGGCAAGTTGGTCTGGACCGATGGCGATTTGCGTACCGTGCGCGGGGCCGGACGGTATATCGAGCGTCCGTGTTTCTCCGCGCCGATGCAGGCGGTCGCGATGCGCAACCGGCTCGACGGTCCGGTGGGAGTCGTGCGCGATTAGCGATGGCTGTCTGATACGACAAACGAAATTAAATTCCTGCCTGTCGCTGCTGTCCTCTCAACGTAATGGCAGGGTCAAG
>JBEKGV010000118.1:0-8721 GCA_050012615.1 Acetobacteraceae bacterium
CGACAAAGTGCTGCGTGTCAAAGGCATCCTGAACCTGGCCGGCGAGCCGGCACCGGTGGCGATACATGGTGTGCGGCATCTTGTGCACAACCCTGTCCATATGGCTGCCTGGCCCGACGAGGATCGGCGGTCGCGGATCGTGTTCATCGTCGACGGCATCGATCCGGATCTGGTCCGCCGATCACTGACGGCCTTCAACCAGCTCAATGGAGTTTAGCGGTCAGTTCGCACGCGGCACGCGCAGCAGCCCTCCGGCATCGACCGTGAGAATGCTGCCGGTGATCCCCTTCGCATCGCGCCGTGACGCGAGAAAAGCATAGGCGCCCGCGAGATCGTCGGGCTGCAGAACCATGCGAAGCGGGTTGCCGGCGCGGAGCCGGTTCTCGATGGCGGGATTGGCGAATTGCGAGCGATCGTCATTGCCCAATGCCACCAGCCCTCGCAGATCGGTCATGGTGCCGCCGGGAGCGACGCCGTTGACCCGGATATCAGGCGACAGTTCCACCGCCAGCGCCCGGATCAGGCCGACGACGGCGTGTTTCGAGGCGGTGTAGAGTGCGCCTCCGCCCCCCGAATTGAGGCCCGCCACCGACGCTGTGAAGATCATCGAGCCACCGGTTTTCCGCAGCTCCGCCACCGCCGCCCTGGCGCCGAAAACGCAGCCCCTCACGTTGACACCGAACAGCTCCTCGTAGGCGCGGGTCAACTCCTCATCCCCGAGATCGGCCAACTTCGCATAGACGTCAAAGATACCCGCGTTGCCCACGAAGACGTCGAGCTGGCCGAACGCGCTCACGGTTTCGGCGACAGCGCGCTTGTTGTCGGCGAGGTTGCCGGCATCGCCATGGATCGCGACCACCGCGGCCCCGAACTGAGATCGTAACGCACCTGTTCTGTCCGCCGCACGCTCCATGATTCCAACGCGTGCGCCTTCCTCGACGAAACGTGCGACCACCGCTCGGCCAATGCCGGAACCGCCGCCGGTCACCAACGCGACCTGACCATCGAGACTGCCCATGATTTCGTCCTCCCCGAAGTACGTCGGCCGAACGTTAGCGCATCGCGATCGGTTTACCCAACCATGGTCACACTACCGGTTCGGTCACGAAATGGAAATTCAACACGAAATTTATCGCCGGTGTGCGATTTCCCGCATCGGCACCTTGACCTTTCGCGCGCCAGCCGTTCACTATCGCGGTGCAGCAATGGCCGGCCCAGTACGGCGACAGCGACGCGAGGAGTCATACCATGGTTGAAAGAGCACCGTTTCTGACTGCCACCAATAGCGCCTATCACCATCGCGGAATGCCGGCGGACGACGTGGAGATGACGCGCGTCGGGCCGGATACGCCAGGCGGTGAATATCTGCGGCGCTTTTGGCAGCCGGTGATCCTCGCCAGCGAACTGGGTGATCTGCCAAAGCGCCTGCGCATCCTTGGCGAGGATCTCGTCGCTTTCCGTGATAAAAGCGGCGCCATCGGCCTGTTGGAACTGCATTGCCCGCATCGCGGAACGTCGCTCGAGTTCGGCCTGATCGGCGACAAGGGCATCCGATGCTGCTACCATGGCTGGCTGTTCGACGTTGACGGCGCGATCCTCGAGACTCCCGGCGAGCCCGCCGACAGCACACTTAAAGATCGGCTCTGTCACGGCGCCTACCCGGTGCACGAATACGGCGGGCTGGTGTTCGCTTACATGGGACCGCCGGATCAAAAACCGCCTTTCCCCGTGTTCGATACCTACGATATTCCAGGCCACCAACTTGTTGCCCGGGCCCCGACGTTTTGGCACTGCAACTGGCTCCAGGTAAAAGAAAACAGCATGGACCCCGCGCATGTCGCGTTCTTGCATACGCTTCCGGGCAGCCAGGGATTCAGCGACGATTTCAAAGAACTGGCCGAGTGGGACTGGATGGAGACCCCGGTTGGCATGGTCTACATCGACACCCGCCGTTATGAAGACAAGGTCTGGGTGCGCGTCGCCGATTTCATGCTCCCCAACATCCACCAATTTCCGCCCAACATCGAGCCTGTTACCCAACGCAACACCTTCAATCGTCCGCAGGCCACCACCTGGGCGGTGCCGCTTGATGACACACACACGATGCAGATTGGCTATTACCGAGCGCCGTTCGGGAAGGTGCCTGGGCTTGGTACCGGGTTCGGTCAGGATGACAGTCGATCCTATGAGGAACGGCAACGGGTCCCGGGCGACTGGGACGCTCAGGTGAGCATTCATGACGGGATGGCGCGGCATGGGCTGGAGCATCTCACGTCCACCGACCGCGGGATCATCATGATGCGCAACATGATCCGGCGCGGCATCCGAGCCGTGAGCGAGGGCAAAGATCTCGACTATTGCATCCTGAAGAACGGTTCGGCCGTGCCGACTTACAGCCACGATCGGATTATCCCGGGCATCGCACCGGCCGCGACGCCCGAGGCGGATCGACAATTGTTACGCGAGGTGGCGCGAAATGTCGTCGCGGAGACGGTGAAAAACGGCCTGACGCCAGCGTGACTCTTACGCAACTGTTATCCTGCGGTTTTGACGAACGTCATCCGAGCGCTTGACCTCCTGAGCGCTAAGATAAGGTCGTTGAGAGCACGGCACTATCGTTTGAACGTCATGGCTCGGCTCGTCCGGGCCACCTGTACCAGCGCGGTGCCGCGATAGGTCCCCCGGACGAGCCGTGGGATGACGGGTGTGTTGTAGGGATGTCCGCCCAAAACCGGCTTAACTTTAGCGCCTACGGGACTCGACGAGGGGATCAGTCCAGCCACACCGCCGCGCTGGTCACCCCGCCGCTGCCCGCACCAGCGCCTCCGGACTAATCGGCGTCGCATTAATCTCCACACCAAACGGCGCCAGCGCATCGCACACGGCATTTGCGATGGCTGCCGGAGGCGCCACCGCGCCGCCCTCACCGACCCCTTTGACACCAAGCGGATTAAGCGGCGACGGAGAGTGCTGGTGGACAATCCGTATCGAGGGAATGTCGGCCGCTATTGGCAGCGCATAATCCATCAGCGAGCCGCTCAGAAGTTGCCCATTCGAGTCATAGGCGATCGCCTCGTATAGAATGCCGCCAAGCCCTTGCGCCGCGCCGCCCATGATCTGGCCTTCGACCAGCATGGGATTGACCACAACCCCGCAATCATGCGCAACGACGTAGCTTTCAATCTTCACCCGGCCCGTCTCGCGATCGACCTCGACGATCGCGGCATGCACGGCATAGCTCCAGGTGACCGTCGGCGGCTGCCAATAAAACGTTTCCTCAAGGCCGGCATCGACTCCCGGAGGACGCTCGTTATCCCAACCCGGGGCAGCGGCCCTGGCGATCCGGGCGAGACTCACCATCGCGCCAGGCGCACCAACCACGCCGACACCACCGTCGCGCAACTCGAGATCGACTGTCGCGCATTCCAGCAAATTGGAGGCGATGGCGAAGACTTTTTCACGCAGCTTCACGCTGGCGTGGTGCATCGCCGCTGATGCGGTCACCGTGCTGCGGCTCGCCATCGTTCCGAAACCGATCGCGATCGCGGACGTATCGGCCAGCGCGATCACGACATCTTCGGGACTGACTTTCCAAAGATCTGCCACGACCTGGGAAAAGATCGTCTCCATGCCCTGGCCCTGCGGGCAGGCGCCGGATGCCACATAGATCTTGCCCGACGGATCGATGCGGACGAAAGCGCTCTCGAATGGTCCGACGCCGGTCCCTTCGATATAGCAGCCAATGCCGAGGCCGAGATATCGGCCATCCTGCCGCGCCTCGGTCTGGCGCGCGCGGAACGCCGAGACCCCACCAACGGCAGCGAGCGCTTTCTCCAAAGCGCCAGGATAATCGCCGCTGTCGTAAACGATTGGTTCGCCGTCACGATATGGCAGGCCGGCCCGATAAGGCATTTCGTCGGCGCGGATCATGTTGCGCCGTCGCACGTCCGCGGGTTCGAGGCCAAGCGTCCGCGCTATCAGGTCGATGGTCCGCTCCATCGCGAAGGCGGCTTCCGGACGACCGGCGCCGCGGTATGGAGCATTTGGGACCTTATTGGTGACGGCGATTTTCCCCGATGCGGCAAAATTCATGATTTTATACGGGCCGGTCAGATGGACCGCGGTGTTATAAGCAACGCCCGACCCGATCGGATTCCACGCGCCGCAGTCGACGATGTAATCATCGCGCAACGCAAGGATGCGGCCGTCATCGTCAAAACCGACCTCGACGTCATGCACCTGGTCGCGAGAATGCGTCGCGCTCATGAAATGTTCTCGCCGATCTTCGATCCAGCGAACCGGCCGCCCAAGCTTACGGGCCAGGAACGTTACCAGCATGTCTTCGGGGTAAACGTGGCCCTTGCCGCCGAAGCCGCCGCCGACATCGGGCGCGATGCAACGAATGCGCGCCTCGGGCATGGCCAGAAGACCGGCGGCCTCACGGCGCACCCAGTGAACGACCTGAGTTGACGACCAGATCGTCAACGTGTCGCCCCGCGGATCGTAGGCGCTGACAACGCCGCGGCACTCCATCGGCACGGCAGCATAGCGATGGTGACGGAAGCGGCGCTGTAACCGGTGCGGTGCGCGGGCCATCGCGGTGTCGACATCGCCTTTGCCAACCGAGAATTCGCCGATCAGGTTGGTCCCGAACTGCTCGTGGATAATGGAACTACCCGAGTGAAGCGCCCCCTCCGGGTCCACGACCGCCGGCAATTCCTCAATCTCCCAACGCGCCAGTTCCGCCGCATCCTCCGCCTGGGCGCGAGTTTCCGCCACGATGATCGCGATCGCCTCGCCGACATGGCGAACCTTGTCATGCGCCAGAAGTGGTTGACGGGGGCTCAGGAATTTATGTTGGATGGCCGCCATCCATTTCCGCGGTATCGAGATTTGCCCCTCGGGCACAGGCGGAAGCAAGCGCAGCAGCTCCGCCCCGTTGAGCGTTCCGATCACTCCAGGCGCGGCGGCGGAGGCCGAAAGATCGACCGAGCGAATTCGCCCATGCGCGATCGGGCTGCGCACCAACACCGCTTGCGCCATGCGCGGCAGCACGAGATCGGCGACGTATTGCCCCTGACCAATCAGCAGCCGATGATCTTCGCGCCGCGACATTGAACGTCCGACATAAGGCGAGCCGGCGTCATCCATGAAGCAAATCCTTATCGTGGCGCATCAACAACGCGGCTGGGTCCGACAGATCCGCTGAATCTGACCACGAAGCGGGAACAATGTCGATCACCGGTCCACCCGTATGGGTCAGCCAAGATGAGCCTGGCGCACGGTGCAAGCCATCATCTCCTGGGACTTTTGTTCCGCCACGGTATCGGTGATCGGGTAATGACATGCCGCGAACTGGCCGGGAGCCACCTCGCGCAACACCGGCATCGTCGTCGTGCATCTTTCCGTCGCCCTCCCGCATCGGCCGTAAAGCGGGCAAATGTCCGGCGACGGATCGATCGGGCTGCGCGGTTCGCCCGGCAGCCGGATCCGCGTCGATCTGGCACCGCCCAGTTTGGGCACGGCGGATAGGAGGGCCTGGGTGTAGGGATGGGCGGGCGAGGCGAATACCTGCTCGGCCGGACCGCTTTCGACGATGCGGCCGAGATACATCACCAGGATGTGGCTGCACAAAAGCCGCACGACATTAAGGTCGTGACTGACGAACAGATACGACAGACCCAGTTGGCGCTTGAGATCCCGCAGCAGTCGCAAGATCAGGACCTGCACAGATACATCGAGCGCCGAGGTCGGCTCGTCGAGCAGCAGCAACCGCGGCTCGACCGCGATGGCCCGCGCGATACCAACGCGCGCCTTCTGCCCGCCGGATAGCTGATGCGGAAAGCGGCCGAGCAATTCCGGCGGCAGGCCGGTTAGCCGCGCCACTTCCTCGACGCGCGCGCGCACCTCGGCAGTGGAGGAACGGCGCAGCCGCAGCAAGGGATCGGCGATGGCGCGGAACGCGGTGAAACGCGGGTTCAGACTGTCGGTCGCGTCCTGAAACACCATCTGGATGTTCGCGCGCTGCGGTGTGCGGCTGAAATGCCGCGCCGGCACATCGGCGATCTCCTCCCCGTCGAAGCGGATCGAGCCGTCGCTGACATCGAGCAAACGAGCAATCAACCGAACAACGGTGGACTTGCCGCAACCCGACTCACCGACAAGCCCGACTGTTTCGCCACGTTGGATCGTGAAGCGGATGCCATCGACCGCGTGGAGGAAGGACGGCGCGGTCTTGCGTCGCCAAAAGCGATGCGTGCTGACCGGGTAAAACTTGCGCAGTCCCTCGACGGCAAGCAGAGGCTGTTCTTGCATCATAATGGAAAATGACAGGCGACCAGCCGGCCGTCGCCCATGGCAAGCGGCGGCGGCGGATGGTTGACGCAATCGGCGGCAGCACGCTCGCAGCGCTCGGCGTAGCGGCACGGCGGGAGATCCGCACGCCGCGGATCGGGTAGCGTGCCAGGGATCGAGGCGAGCGAGTCGAGGTCCGGCGCACCGCCCGGTGTCGCCGCGATCAGTCCCGCCGTGTAAGGGTGACGCGGCGCGGCGAAAAGAGCAGCCGTCGGCGCGGTCTCCACGATCTGACCGGCATGCATCACCGCGATGCGATCGGAATATTCCGCGGCGAGACCGAGATCATGCGTTATCAGCAGCGTCGCCATTCTCCGCGAGGAAGCGAACTCCGCGATCAAATCCATGATCACGGCCTGAGTGGTGATATCGAGCCCGGTCGTCGGTTCGTCGGCGATGAGCAATTGAGGTTCGCACGCGAGCGCCATCGCGATCATGACCCGCTGGCACATCCCGCCCGACAACTCGAACGGATACGATCGGGCGCGCCGCTCCGGATCGGGAATGCGCACTTTCGCCAGCATTTCGATGGCGCGTCCTGGAGCCTGCGCGTGGGTGACGTTGCCGTGCCGCAGCAAAATGTCGGCGATCTGCATGCCGACGGGCCGGATCGGGTTCAGGGCGGTGCGCGGATTTTGAAAAATGATCGCCAGCTCGCGTCCGCGCATGTCGGCGAGCGTCGCCACGTCCGCTCGTGTCAATTCCATCCCGCCGAACACGATCTGACCTGATTTGATACGCGCCGCTTCATCCAGAATGCCCATGATGGCGTAAGCGGTGACCGACTTGCCGGAACCGCTTTCTCCGACGAGCGCCATCGTCTCACCGCGGCGGAGCTGGAACCCGACATTGTCGAGTGCGCGCACCGTTCCGCCGCGAGTACGGAACTCGATGCTGAGATCCTTGACCGTGAGCAACGGTATCACATTGCTGACGTTCATCATGTCCGCCGCCGCGGGTCGACGATATCGCGCAGGCCGTCGCCCATCAGGTTGAAGCAGAAAACCGCCGCCATCAGGGCGATCCCTGGGAAGAAAGCGATCCACCACTCACCCGAGATGATGAAGCTCGCGCCTTCGGCGACCATGATGCCCCATTCGGCGGTCGGCGGGCGTACCCCAAGGCCGATGAACGAGAGACCGGCGGCGTTGAGGATCGCATAACCAAGCGTCAAAGACACCTGCACCATCATCAAAGGCATGATATTCGGCAGCAATTGCCCGAGCACGATCCGCGTCTCGCTGTTGCCGCAGAGCCGCGCCGCTTCGATGAAGCCGGCGTCGCGCCGCACATTGGCCTCGGCGCGGGCCAGCCTCGCGTAGATCGGAAGATTGATGATCGCGGTCGCGTAGACAATGTTGGCGACACTGTTGCCAAGCGCGGCGACGATGCCCATCGCCAGCACGAACAGGGGAAATGCCATGATCGTGTCGACCGCTCGGCCGACGACGCGGTCGACCCAGCCGCCGCGATAGCCGGCGACCAGCCCGGAAAGAGTGCCTATGCCAAAGGCCAGGGCGACCGAGGCGAACGCGATACCGAGATCGAGGCGGGTCGCGACGACAAGGCGAGAGAGAATGTCGCGGCCGAGTTGGTCGGTGCCGAACCAGTGGGCAAGAGATGGCCCGCTCAGTGCCTCCGCCGTATCGCTGGCGAGGGGATCATACGGCGCCAATGCCGGACCGAGCGCGGCGCACAGCGCCAACAACAGCAACATGGCGAAAGCCAAGGCGGTGACCGGATTTTCGCCAAGCACGTACCTGGCGTGGCGCAAGGTCGCGCTCATGCTTCGAGCCGCACCCGAGGATCGACGAGCCCGTAGGCGACGTCGACAATCAAGTTCAGCACCACGTAAAGCAGCGCCATCATCAGCACGAACCCTTGCACCGGCGCATAGTCCGAAGCGATCACCGCATCGACCGCGTAGGAGCCGATACCGGGCCAGGCGAACACTTTCTCCACCAGGACATTGGCACCGAGCAGAAACGAAAAGACCACGCCGAGCGTCGTGATCACGGGCAGTACGGCGTTGCGAAAGGCGTAGACCAGAACGATCTGCCGGCGCCCGAGGCCGCTCGCTTTCGCGGTGCGGACGAACTCGCTGCCAAGCGCGCTCAGCATCGACGCGCGGGTAATGCGCGCCAACGGCGCGAGCGTGAAGATCGCCATCGTCGCTGCCGGCAAGATGAGTTGCGACAACGTCGCGCGAAACGTTTCGACATCGCCGTCCAGCAGGCTGTCGATCAGGTAGAACCCGGTATGCTGAGGCGGTGCCGATGCGTAGACGTCAAGCCGGCCGAGCGGCGCCGGCGCAATACCGAGAAGATAGTAAAACACGTAAATGAGCAGCAGGCCGGTGAAGAATGT
>JBEKGV010000119.1:0-8716 GCA_050012615.1 Acetobacteraceae bacterium
CGCGCCATTATATGAAGTCGGCGTCCATCAAGAGGATGGCCAAAATGATTGAAACCTTGGAATGAAAAGCCCCCCGGTTGCGAACGCTCGCCGGAGGGTTGTTTCATCTTGACATATAGATCGTCTATTTAGTGTGGGCCAATGTCTTGACTAAAGCCGTTTGGCATTCAGCTGATGGACAGTGCCGGACTTCCGGCTCTGAAGCTATGATGGACACTGCCGAAGAAAACCGCAGTCGTGCTGATAAGCGGATTTTCGCCCGTCATTGGCGGGCCATCGCTGAACGATAGCCCGGCCTAACCCGGTTTGGTCGAGAGGTTCTGAAACGATCCCGTTGTCGGAGAGGCATTACCACTATTCGTTCCAATACCGGCGTAATCGGATGACGACGTGGAACCGGCTCCGCCACGATCCTGATGCCTTGTTTCCGCCGCACCAGGTAGATGGGTAGTTCATCCCAATCCCGGCAGCGTCGGCTATCCTGATCGGGCTCTCCGAGACAAAGTGCTTGCCTACTTAAGCGCTATCCATGCCGGTGCTTGATCGCTGGCACCATCCTCGCCGCGTCCCGCCGAAGACGGCGGATTTGACACGGCTCGCGCGCGGGCGCCGCGGCAATGGCAGGTCGGGACGAAGGAACCGGCGCTTTAATCGAACCAAGGAACAAAACGCGAGCACGCGGCGTCGCCTTGCCGTCACGATCATCCGTCGCTTACAGTCGGTCACCCAATGGTGAGTGAGATTGACCAAGCCTCATACACAGAATTTCGGACACTCCCAATCGGAATAAAATGATAGGAGGACTCTTGTCCCACGAACTTCCGTTTTGGTATCTACACGAATATTATGAAACCTCTCGTACCCGTCATGGAGGCGACGATCATCATCGCCACCAATTGGCCAGGAGGCACTCACGGAGTCGCCGAAGTGTCGGCGCTTATCTCTCCAAACGGTCGATCTCTGCCTCGCAGCCGCCGCCATGGTCTGGGAACCGTCCCGTTCATCGCGTTGACACCGGGACCGATTTTCGTCAAAAGCCCGTCCCGATGGGGGAAACAATGACGTACCTAGTGGAGATTGAGGACAAGCACGGTCGCCGTGCGGTCAAAGAGTATGAGGCCAGTTCGCCCTACGACCTTGTTGGTAGGCTGCGCTACGATTTGAAGCCTTACCCTGATTTCAGGCCGGTTAGTGCATGGAGCAAGGATCAACCGGAGAAGGTCGTCTATCTCTGAGGTTTAATTTGTGGGGTCTCTACTCCACACCCAACAGGTTCTCCAGGAGCTTCCGCAACGTGGCGGCCTGTCGTTCCAGACGCTCTATTTCGGCCTGCACTGCCGCCGCCAGCACCGGTCCCGATGCATCCCAACCGAGCTTTCGGAACTCGTGTTTGAGATGCTGCTCCGTTTCGGCGGAGACATTTCCCCTTCGCTGTTCCTGCTGAAGGGCCGATATAAACCGGCTGGCTGCGGTCATCCCGAGCATAGAGGTATTTACTGCCAGCGCCACTTACCTTTGGCGGGTGATGGGACGACGCACAACCAGGGCGGTTTCCTTTGGTGCCCTGGCGATCCTCCCTCCCGGCTTGACCGTCACCGCTTCAACGGGACCAGGCTCCGCCGCCTCCTTGGAGGCTTCGTCCAACTTCGGCCCAGGTAGTTCCGTGTCATGCTCGGTCGAACTCGGATCGGTCATCTCTTCGGCTATCTTGGCACGCACGTCATAATCAGCCGCCATCGCAAGGAATCTCAGCTTTGTCGCCTCGCGGTCAGCCGTTTCGGCCATGCCACGAAACCGTGCCGCTTCTTCACGAAGAAATCGGGAAGTCATTGTCAATCCTTTCAGAGCGAGGGAAGCCCCAAAAGGCGGCCAAGCGGCTGTGCCGGAGTCGAACGCGGCAATGGGGAAGACTGCATGTGCGCGTGCCGTCCTTCAAACGCAAGCCTCGTTATATCGACACTGGCGATCATGCGGGAGCATTTGGCGGTTGGATGAGGTCTTTGTCGGGTCCGACCCCCTGGTTATGTCCTGATGATTCCTCGGCTAAACGGCCTCATTCAGTTCTTTGGCGGCGGGCAACGCTATGTTCTTGCTCGCCTTGAACTCGATGACCTCACCAGTGCCTGGATTTCTGCCTGTTCGGGCGGGAAGAGAGCGTACTTGCAGAATGCCAGGACCCGTCAGGCGAATTTTGTCACCATTCCTAAGATGCCGGGTGGCCAACGCCATAAGGTCACCGACAACATCCTCGGCCTGCTTCTTGTGCAGGCCATGGGTTTACGCCAATTCGGCTGCCATCTGCTTGAGCGTTATTGTAGCCTGGGACGCAGAACCGCCCTCGTTAAATGGCGTCGTTAAAAAATTGGAACGGGGTGCCAAGGTCGCCGATCGGGTGTGGTCACGGCGTGTCCACGGCGATCATGGCGGCAGCGTTTCCCAAATCCACGTTCATTGGTTATGATTTCCATCCGGATTCCATCCGGATTCCATCCGCGACGCGAAGTCGCACGCCGCTCAACATGGCGTCAAGAATATCAGCTTCGAGGTGACGACATCGACCGAGCATCCAGGGAACGACTGAGTGTCTCACAAATCATCCGAACCAATAGACCATCCCCTGGTGAGCCGACGCCAACCTGTCTCACACAAATCTCTCGACGGATTCGAGACCCGCGGTATCATTACGTTAGAGTTTCATGTGAGGCGGAAAATCCATGCTGGTCGGTCATGCACGCACCTCCTCCCTGGGTCAGGTCGCCGGTTTAGAAGGTCAGGAAAGGGAGTTTCAAGGTGCTGGATGCGAAAAGGTCTTTTGGGAGCAGCTCTCATTGGTGGCCAAACGTGATCAGCTTGAGCAGGATTCCGGCGCGGTCCTGATATCATGTGTCGACGGCCGAACCGGCTTTGTCAGGCCTAATTCGCCGCGACCCAGTCGACGACACGTTCGCCGATCATGATCACCGTCGCATGGGCCCCGCCCGACCGAGGAATGCGCGGCATCACCGAGGCATCAGCGATCGACAACCCCTGAACGCCCTTTACTCGGCAATATTGATCCACGACCGCCATGGGGTCCGTGTCTGGTCCCATCTTACAGGTCCCTGACACGTGCCTCGCCGAGCCCACGGTTTGGCGCATCCAGAGGTCCAACGCGGCATCGTCGGTCAGAATGTCATCCGTCGGATGGATCCGGTGATCGACCACGTCTTTATACGCGTTGGATTCCAGTAGTCGCTTCGCCATTCGCAGGCCGTCCCGCACCCGTCGCGTATCGTTCGGATGCTGCAGATAACGATAGTTGAATGACGGCTGAACGCCGGGGTCAGCCGACGCCAGCCTGACGTAGCCTGATCCGTCGGGTAACCCGAGCGTGCATGAGATCCGTGCCACCTGCTCAGGGGGAACGTCGCCGCTCAGGTACTTTGTCCGTACCCCAGGGACACGCTCCCGCCTTGGGTCGACAACCGGGCTGGTCCTCAACAGCATATCGTTGGCGGCGCTCGACCCTTCGGCGGTGTAGTGCAACGCGAAATTCACCGCATCGGTGTGCGGCGCGAGGGAGACCCCGTCTTTGACCTTGAACGTCATTTGGACGCTGAGGTGATTCCAGAGGTTCTGGCCCACGCCGGGGAGATGACAAACCGTTGGTATGCCGAATTGCCTCAGTTGGTCCTCGGGTCCAATGCCCGAGAGCATGAGCAAGTGGGGCGATCGGATCGCTCCGGCGCTCAGCACCACCCGGCCGGCTTCGATATCGAACACCTGCCCGCCACTTTCCGCTTCCACGCCGACGGCCTCGCCATCCTTGATCACGACCTTCCTGACGAACACGCCTCCGCGCACCGTCAGATTCAAATAGTGGCGCACCGGATTGAGATGCGTCATCGCGGCACTCATCCGCACGCCGTCGATGTTATTCGAGGGAGACACCCCGAGGCCGGCAGGGTGCCGGCCATTCGAGTCATCCGTGGTGCCGAACCCCGCCTGCAGACAGGCCGCATGGAAAGCTTGTTGGATGGCGGGCCACGGACCGGACTGACGGCGCCTGACGGGCATCGGTCCATCCGAGCCGTGGCAATCGTCCTGAATGTCGAGGTCACGTTCCGATCTACGAAAGTACGGCAGGATCTTTTCGTACGACCATTCATCGTTGCCGAGCGCCGCCCAGGAGTCGAAATCCTCGGGAAAGCCGCGTTGCATGGCCTGACCATTGATGGACGAGCCTCCCCCGATCACCTTCCCCTGAGCCACATGGATCTGCCCCTGCTCCTCGGTGATCGTGCCCCGCAAGGCCCAGTTGTGCCGTGAGTCCGGAGCTTCGGCGAAGCGCGTGTGGCCGAATTTGACCTCCTCCGGAAGGTTGGCTGGATCGGGGTAATCCGGCCCCGCTTCCAGCAGCAGAACTGAAGTGCGTCCGTTCGCGGCCAGGCGGCCGGCCAACACGGATCCAGCCGCTCCCCCGCCGACAATCACCACGTCATACTTCATGGAGCCCCCCAACAACGGTATTCCCCGTATTTCACATCAGCGCTGGCTATCGTTGCGCCTTATTACGGCGGCCGCAACAAGCGTCGCCCTTGGTGAATGCCCTCAGGCGGAAATGCCGAGAACACGAGAAGGAGCGATGCTCACGAAATCGCTCCCGCCTCTCCGCGGATCCGCGTCAATCGCGCCCCTGTGCTGGAAGCGTTTACGCGGGAACGGTCTCATGCGAGACACCTCGCACGGGAGGAGCACCATGACAGCGAAATCGGGCGGCGCCGCGGACGTAAACAGGGAGATGCAGGCTCACGGAAGCGCGACTACCGCGGCGACGGCGGTTCCCATGTCGCATCACCCAGCGGCCGCGGTGACGGGCGAGGGCGGGCCAGATTATCTCCGCGACCCAACGCGCTGGGGGGCGGCTGAAGTCGCCGCGCATTTTCCAGGATTCCAGCATTTGGACATGACAACCAGCGGCGCGGTGATCCGCCTTCGCCACGGCGGTTCGGGGCCACCGTTGCTGCTGTTGCACGGAAATCCTGAGAATCACACAGCCTGGTACAAAATCGCCGTACGTCTGGCGCAACGGTTTCACGTGGTCATGCCGGATCTACGGGGTTATGGCGACAGCTCCTTGCCTGAACCCGGCCCGAACCACATTAATTATTCTTTTCGTGCAATGGCTCAGGACGCGATCGAGGTAATGGACCAGTTGGGACACGAGAGATTTTTCGTTGCTGGAATCGATCGAGGAGGACGCATCGCGCACCGGATGTGCCTGGATTACCCCGACAAAGTATTAAAGGTCGCGTTGATGGATGTGCTGCCGAATTATTACGTGTGGACGAATATAACCAAATCCTGGGTGATCGGCACGTGGCACTGGGGCTTCATGGCGCAACCGGAACCGTTTCCCGAATCCCTGATCGCCGCATCCGGTGCGGCATACTTTCTGAAGTCGCGCATGCTCATCCGCGGTGGCACGGGCTTGGATTTTCTGACGCCGACGGCATTCGACGAGTATGTCCGGTGCTACACCTTTAAGACGATCACCGGGTCGTGCCGAGATTACCGAGCGACCGCCACCTGCGATTTCGAGATGGATACCGCCGACAAGGACCGTAAGATTGAAATGCCGGCCTTGATCATCTGGGGCGCCAGAGGCCAGCCCCCCGATCGATCGGAGTTGTTTCAAAATGTCTGGCAGGGGTTCGCCTCGAATATCGTACACGCCGAGCCGATGAACTGCGGTCATTATATGCCGGAAGAGGCTCCCGACGCGGTTTACGATCAATTCATGCGGCTGTTTGGCGCATAGGCGGCGCGACCGGTACATCCAGGAGGCGGCGCTTAAGCCTCGCGGGAAGACGCTCCACCTGCCTGGTCGCGACATTCGACAATGGCTCCGGCAGGCTCCTGGGCGAGGGAAGCAATGGCGGGGCCAAGGCCGTACCAGCCTCACCTTGTGCGCGCTCCCCATTGTCCCTAGGGTTTTCCGATACAAGATTCCGCGGCCGCGACGCCCGTCGCCGCCGATAAGGGGTCAGTCGGGAGAAATGGCTGATGGCGACCGTCGGGTCCGTTGCGTCCGTTGTCTTCAAGGAGGAATACGTCCGCGCGCCAAAGCGGGGGCCGATCACCGCGCTGCTCGAGGACGAGCGCAAGCTGGCGATCTGCCTGTTGCTGCCGACCGTGGTGCTGCTCGCGCTTTTTATCGCCTATCCGTTCGTCAACGGCATCTGGCTGTCGGTTACCGACACCAGAGTTGGCGTGCCCGGCCATTTCGTCGGCGCGGACAACTTCGTCAAGCTCTGGAACGACGACATTTTCCACGTCGCGGTGAGGAACACCTGCCTCTACACCCTCGTTACCACGATCTTCAAATTGGCCCTCGGGCTATGGCTGGCACTGCTGCTGAACCGGCATTTCCGCGGCAAGGCGTTCATGCGCGCCTTCATCCTCTTGCCGTTCATCATCCCGACAGTGCTGTCGACCTTCGCCTGGAAGTGGATGTTCGACCCGACGTTCAGCGTCCTCAACTGGATGCTGTTCCATGCCCACATCATCCACTCAAGAATCAACTGGCTTGGCGACCCGGTCATGGCCATGGTGTCGGTGGTCATCGTCAACGTCTGGCGCGGTGTGCCGTTCTACGCGATCAGTCTGCTGGCCGGGCTGCAGACGATCAGCCCCGAGTTGCACGAGGCCGCGGCGATCGATGGCGCCCGCGCATGGAACCGCTTCCGCCATGTGACCTGGCCGTTGCTGCTGCCGGTGACGCTGGTGATCGTCCTGTTCTCGGTGATCCAGACATTCGCGGACTTCCAGCTGGTTTACGTGCTGACCGGCGGCGGCCCTGCCAATGCCACGCAACTGTTCGCGACCTATGCCTATCAGCTCGGCATCGGCACCGGATTGTTGAGCCAGGGCGCGGCGATCTCGCTGGCGATTTTCCCGATCCTGCTGCTCGTGGTGATCGTACAACTGATCTACATACGCCGAACGGAGACCCTTTAGGTCATGATCGAGGGAGCTCGCTGGCGGCGCTGGGTCTTTTTCTACGTGCCGGTGACAGCATTCGTCGTCGCCTTGCTGTTTCCGTTCTACTGGATGGTCATTACGAGCATACGGCCGGACAGCGAGCTTTACCGGCCCTGGAGCGCACCCAATTACGCACCGTTCTGGACGACCCACCCGACATTGGAGCACGTCCACGACCTGTTGAGCGAAACTCTGTTCACCACCTGGATGCTCAACACGATGTTCATCTCGTTGGCGGCGACGGCGATCTCGCTGTTCTGCGGACTCCTCGCCGGCTACGCGCTGTCGCGGCTTAAATTCCCGTTCGCCGGTAGCATCGGAACGATCATCTTCATTACTTATCTTGTGCCGCAGACATTGCTCTTCATTCCGCTCGCCGACATTATCCGCAACTTCCGGCTCGGCGACTCGCCCTGGTCGCTGATTCTGACGTATCCGACCTTTTTGATCCCGTTCTGCACATGGTTGTTGATGGGGTACTTCAAGTCGATCCCGAAGGAGCTCGAGGAGTGCGCCCGGATCGACGGTGCGCCGCGCTGGAAGGCGATGGTCTACATCATCTTTCCAGTGGCGATCCCGGGTATCCTTTCGGCGGGCATCTTTGCCTTTACCCTGTCGTGGAACGAGTTCATCTACGCCCTCGTGTTTCTGTCGTCGCCAGAGGAGAAGACCGTGCCGGTCGGGGTCACCTCCGAACTGATCCGCGGCGACGTCTTCTTCTGGGGCGAACTCATGGCCGGAGCGTTGTTGGGCTCGGTCCCGGTGGCTTTCGTCTATTCGTTTTTTGTCGAGTACTACGTCTCCGGCATCACCGGGTCAGTGAAGGGATAAGCTCATGGCTCGCGTCGCGATGCGTGGCTTGAACAAGAAATATGACGAGGTCCACGCCGTCATCGATGTGAACCTCGACATCCGCGACCAGGAGTTTGTCGTGCTGGTCGGCCCATCCGGCTGCGGCAAGACGACGACCCTGCGCATGGTCGCGGGATTGGAAAGCATCACCGGGGGGCAAATCTCGATTGACGAAAAAGTCGTCAACGAATTGCCGCCGATGGATCGCGACATCGCGATGGTGTTTCAGAATTACGCGCTGTATCCGCACATGACGGTCTACGACAACATGGCCTTCGGGCTGAAAATGCGGAAATTCGACAAGCCGGAGATCGAAAAGCGGGTCAAGGAAGCGGCCGACATCCTCGGCATTCAGGAGTTGCTGAAACGCAAGCCGCGCCAATTGTCCGGTGGCCAACGGCAGCGTGTGGCACTTGGGCGGGCCATCGTGCGTCACCCGCGGGTGTTCCTGTTCGATGAGCCGCTGTCCAACCTCGACGCCAAGCTGCGCGTGCAGATGCGGGTCGAATTGAAAAAACTGCATGAGCGGCTCGGCACGACCGCGATATACGTCACGCATGATCAGGTTGAGGCGATGACCCTCGGCGACCGCGTCGTCGTGATGTGCGATGGCCGGGTGCAGCAGGTTGGCGACCCAATGGAACTTTATAACGAGCCGGCCAATCGTTTCGTCGCAGGCTTCATCGGTTCCCCGGCGATGAATTTCGCCCAGGTAAGGATTGCGGCGGAGAATGGGTCGTTGTGGGCAGAAAGTGAGGATCTTCGCATCAAAGTGCCTGCGCCGATCGTTCCACGGCTGGGACGCTACGCCGGCATGGAAGCGACGCTTGGCGTGCGGCCT
>JBEKGV010000120.1:0-9225 GCA_050012615.1 Acetobacteraceae bacterium
GCAAGACTGGCTGCATGAAACACCCGCCCGACCCGCACTACCGCCATCGCTTTCCCGTCGAGATCATCAGCCATGCTGTCTGGCTGTATCACGTCTTCAGTGTCAGCCTTCGAGACGTTGAGCTCCTTCTGGCCGAGCGGGGCATAGTCGTCTCCTATGAGACCGTCCGTCGCTGGTGCAAGAAGTTCGCTCAGAGCTTTGCCTGGCGATTGCGCCGCCGCCGGCCACGGCCCGGCGACAAGTGGCACCTGGATGAGGTGTTCGTACGAATCCAGGGAGTGCAGCACTATCTTTGGCGCGCCGTGGATCAGGACGGCGTCGTGCTCGACATCCTCGTCCAGCAACGGCGGGATGCCGAGGCGGCCAAACGCTTTTTTCGGCTGCTCCTGAAGGACCTTCAATATTTGCCGCGTGTGATCGTGACTGATAAGCTGAGGAGTTATGGCGTGGCACAGCGCCAGCTTCTTCCGACGGTTGAACATCGACAAAGTCGATATTTGAACAACCGCGCGGAAAACTCGCATCGGCCGACAATTCAAATCGGCTGCCCAGGCCCAGGACTTTCTCTCCGCGCACGCATTTATCCATGGTCACTTCCATCCACGCCGCCACCTATTGCCCGCCAGCACTTACCGCGCAATTCGGTCTGATGCTTTCAAGATCTGGCGACAGGACACCTGCGCGTACCACGTTACGTAATCGACACAGCTTATTCACTTGTGACTTCAAGCCGTCCGACGGAAGTTAGGTGACAATGCCCTCGCCGATGATTTCGGCGAATGCGCGACGCATCCCCGATAAAAAGCGCCATCATCCTCCCCTGTGGGACGAGCGGCGCTGGCCCGGTGCGCCCATTGACGGGTCCGTCCGACGGTACCTATTGTCGCGGCAACGATACGCGGCGCCGACGGCCCGCTCGATGGGAGGCGGCCCTCGGTGGAAGACGCCGCGCGTCTGTTGCAGCTTGTGGTGAACGGTGCCGCCGCTGGCTGCATCTATGGCCTGATCGCCCTTGGATTCGTCCTGATCTACAAGGCGACCGAGATGGTGAACTTTGCCCAGGGCGACATCATGATGCTGGGCGGATTTGTCGCCTATAGCGCTGTGGCGCATTGGGGCCTCAACTATTGGATCGGCGGACTGCTCGCCATCGGCATCACCGCAGCGTTCGGCTACGCGCTCGACGCGATCGTATTACGCCGCGTCATTGGCCAGCCGCAATTCGCCGTCGTCATGCTGACCCTCGGACTTGGCTTTATCTTTCGCGCCGGTGCCGGCATTGTCTGGGGCTATGACTCGGTCGGCTTCGATACGCCGTTCACCAATCGCACCATGAAAATCGGTGGACTGATACTCGGTGCCGACAATGTCTCGATCATCGTCGGCACGCTGCTGCTGTGTCTGGTGCTGTATCTGTTCTTCGCCAAAACCCGGCTCGGCGTGGCGATGCAGGCCTCATCGCAGAATCAGCTCGCAGCATACTACATGGGTATTCCGGTTCGTAACGTGTTCTCGTTGATCTGGGCGATTAGCGCCGGTACCGCCGCCGCCGCGGGAATTCTGCTGTCGCCGGTGTCGATGATCGACGTGAACATGGGCTTCCTGGGCATCAAAGCCTTCGCCGCCGCCGTGATCGGCGGGTTCGGCAGCATTCCCGGCGCGGTGATCGGCGGTGTGTTCGTGGGTATCGTCGAGCAGCTGGCTGGCTATTACCTGCCGGCCGGCTTTCAGGAAGTCACCGCCAACATCGTGCTGCTGGCGATGTTGATCGTCCGTCCGCAAGGACTGTTCGCCGAACGCATGGGCAAAAGGGTCTGACCCGCCATGCGTTATTTGTTCCGCACCAGCTACCGACAAGATTTGCGAGCCTGGCGCCATGGCGGCGATCTGTTCTGGTATGGCCTGCTGATACTCGTCTGCCTCATCATTCCGTTGGTGATGGGTGAATTTTACGTTGGCGAACTGGGTGGCGTTTACATCTTCGCCATCGCCGGCGTCGGGCTGATGCTTCTGGTCGGTTACACCGGACTGATCAGTTTGGGTCACGCGGCGTTCCTCGGCATCGGCGCTTACACGAACTCCGTTTTGCTCGCGCAAGGGGTGCCATTTCTGGTCACGCTGCCGGTCTCCGGCCTGCTCACCGCCGTCTGCGGTGCCGCGATCGGCCGACCCACGCTGCGCATGAGCGGGTTGTATCTGGCGATCGCCACTTTGGCGTTTGGCGGCATTGTCGGCACGGTGTTTCAAAAGTGGAACGCCGTCACCGGAGGCTTCGACGGTTTCGCGGTGCCGACGCCCTATGTGTTCGGTATCTCGGTCGAGGGCGCGACCGGCGTGTATTACGTCTCGTTCGCCGTGCTGGTGTTCGTGTTGTGGCTGTCGGTCAACCTACTGCGCTCGCCGATCGGCCGCGCCATGGTGGCGATCCGCGACAGCGAGGTATCAGCCCAAAGCATGGGTATCAACCTCGCGAAATACAAAACCCTGGCTTTCGCGATCAGCGCCGGCATCACCGGCCTCGCCGGCGCCTTATTCGCGCATTACGTTCGCTTCCTGGCGCCCGATGCGTTCGACGTTCTGCTGTCGGTGCAATTCGTCACCATCGTGTTCGTCGGCGGGCTTGGTTCGTTGCGCGGCGCTATTCTCGGCGCGATTTTCGTCCGCCTGTTGCCGCAATTCATCGCCATAATGCGCGACAGCCTGCCATTCGGTATTGGCCGTTTGCCTGGCCTGGAGCCGTCTTTGTTTGGCCTCGTGCTGGTCCTGGTCATCTTGTTCCAGCCCGACGGCATCAACGGATTGTGGCTGAAGACCAAACACTGGTTCGAAGCTTATCCGTTCAAACGCCAGGCCAGCGGGCGACGGCAAAAATCCTACGCGCGGTCGGAGCGGCTGCGATGACGGCGCTGTTCGAAGCCAGGGACATCGCGGTTCGGTTCGGCGGCATTCGCGCCGTCGATTCGGTCAGCTTCTCGGTCCAACAAGGCGAGGTGTTTTCGATCATCGGCCCCAACGGTGCCGGCAAGACGACGATCTTCAATCTGATCAGCCGGATATATGACACCACCGAAGGCCAGTTGCTGTTCGACGGCAAGGACATCACCCGTGCGCCGCCATACACCATCGCCAACCTGGGCATCGCGCGGACCTTCCAGAATATCGAGCTGTTCGCCAACGCCACGCTGCTGCAGAATCTGCTGATCGGCCGGCATTGCCATTCCACCGTCGGCTATCTGTCGCAACTGTGTTTCCTGCCCTCGACGCGCCGCGCGGAAATTCGCCACCGCGAGAAAGTCGAAGAGGTCATCGCGTTTCTCGATCTGCAACGTTACCGCGATTCGCTAATCGCCAACCTGCCGTACGGCGTGCGCAAAGTCGTCGAGCTCGGCCGCGCTTTGTGTATCGAGCCGAAGTTGCTGCTACTCGACGAACCGTCTTCCGGCCTTAACGTCGATGAGACCGAGGGCATGGGCTTCTGGATCGAGGACATCAAGAAAGACCTTGGCATCACGGTGATCATGGTCGAGCACGACATGTCGCTGGTGTCCCAGGTGTCCGATCGCGTGATGGCGCTGAACTACGGCAAAGTGCTGGCGATGGGCTCGCCGCGCGAGGTGCAGACACACCCCGAAGTGGTGCGTGCCTATATCGGCGACGTGACGGAGGCCGAAGCATGACGGAGCCTCTGCTGCGTGTGCAGGCGATCGAAACATTCTACGGCCCGATCCAGGCGATTCGGGGCGTCTCTCTGGAGGTCGCGCCGAAGCAGATCGTAACGGTTCTGGGTGCCAACGGCGCGGGCAAGACCACGGTGCTGCGCACGGTATCGGGCATCCTTGATCCCCAGGGCGGCAAGGTGTTTTTCGAAGGCCGCGACATCCTCCACATGCCCCCCGATCAGGTCATGCGACTGGGCATATGCCACGTGCCTGAAGGCCGCGAGGTCTTCCCGTTTCTGACCGTGCGTGAAAACCTCGTGATGGGCGCTTACACCCGCCGCGACAGCGACGGCATCGCGCGCGACATGGCGCTCTGCTTCGATTATTTTCCGCGGTTGCGAGAGCGCCAGCACCAGCGCGCCGGCCTGCTGTCCGGCGGCGAGCAACAAATGCTGGCGATCAGCCGGGCACTGATGGGGCGGCCGAAACTGCTGCTGCTCGACGAACCGTCGCTTGGCCTGTCGCCGCTGCTGGTGCAGCAGATTTTCGGCATCATTCGTCGCATCAATCACGAACAAGGCGTCGCCATTCTGCTGGTGGAACAAAACGCCCATATCGCGTTGCAGACCGCCGATCACGGCTATGTGCTGGAAGTGGGAAGAATCGTGGCGCAGGGATCGTGCGAGTCGTTGCTGCAACGCGAGGACATCAGAGAGTTCTATCTCGGCCAGAAGGAAACCGGCGTGCGCGGCCAGCGCCGCTGGAAGAAGCGGCGGCTATGGAACTGAGTGCCACCATCCCGGCCCTGCTCAGCAAGCAGGTCGCCGCTTACGGCTCCGAAACGATACTGCGCCACAAGGATCGTGGCATCTGGAACGCGGTCAGTTGGACCGCCCTTGACGAACAGGTGCGCCGCATCGGCGAGGGTCTGCGTGGCACCGGCCTGCGCGGCGGCGAAGTCGTCGCCGTGCTGTCGGAAACCCGTCCCGAATTCGTCTACGCGGATTTGGCGATCCTCGGTTGCGGCGCGGCCAGCGTCGCGATCAGCACCGAGGCGGATAGCGCGACAGTGGGCGCCACTCTGCGCGACACCGGTGCCGGGCTGGCGATCGTTGAAGGCGAGGAACAGCTCGACAAACTGCTCGCCGTACGCGCGGATTGTCCGGCGCTGCGGCTGATCGTCATCATCGACATGAAGGGCCTGCGCGATTTTCGCGACAACGGTTGTACGAGCCTCTCGGCTCTGATCGAGGGCGGCGGCGGGTCGAACTGGCGCGCGGTCACCGCCTCCGTCATGCCGGATCAACTCGCCGCGATCTTCGTGACACGAGACGGCGCGCGGCATGATCTGACTCACGCCGGTATCCTGCGCCAGGTCGATACGATCGGGGATCAGCTTGGCATGCGCGCCGGCGACGAACGGCTCGCCGTGCTGCCGATGTGTGATCCGGCCGAGCGCGTGCTTGGACTCTATGCCGCGCTGAAGCACCGGATCGTCAGTGACTATCTGGAAAATCCCGAAACGGCGACGGAAAATTTACGCGAGGTGAAGCCGACCGTGTTCGGCGCCAATACCGAGGCCTGGGAGCGTCTGCACGCGCGGATCGGTGCGCTCGCCGGCAACGCGACCTTTATCCAGAAGCGGCTCTACCAGTGGGCGGTCGCCGCGGGCGGCGGAACGAAGCAGACGCTGGCGCGGTGGCTGGTGTTGCGAGCAGTGCGCGCCGAACTTGGTTTCGGCCGGCTGCGTGTCGCCTTTGTCGGCGATCGACCTCTGCCTGACGAAATCAACGCCTGGGCTGAGGCGCTTGGCATAACGGTGCGGTATCTGAATCCGCTGGCTGAGGGAGAAACGCATGTTTAAAGCATTCATCGCCGCGCTGTTCAGCGTGGTCCTGGCCTTGTCGGCCGCGGCGGAAACCCGCGGCGTCACCGATCAGGAAATCCTCATCGGTACCTATACGGATCTGTCCGGCGTCACGGCGATGTGGGGTGTCAACAACAGCAACGCCTGGCGCATGGTGTTCGACGACGTGAACGCGGAAGGCGGCATCAATGGCCGCAAGATCCGCTATATCGTCGAGGACAACCAATATCAGGTGCCGCGTTCGGTGCAGGCGGCGAACAAGCTGATCAACCGCGACGGCGTGTTCACCATGGTCGGCGACGGCGGCACGCCGATGAACAACGCGACGATGCCGGAGCAGATCGCCAAGGGCGTGCCGAACATGTTCCCGCTGACCTCGGCGCGCTCGATGTATGAGCCGCTCAATCACTACAAGTTCGGTCTCGCCGCGTCGTATTACGACCAGATGCGCGCTGGCGTGAAAGTCTTCGTCGAGCAGCATCACAGCAAGGCGATCTGCGGCATGTCCCAGGATACCGATTTCGGCCGCGATGTGATGGACGGCGCGCGCGATCAACTGAAAGCGATGGGCATGTCGCTGGTCGCGGAAACGCTGCACAAGCCGACCGACACCGATTTCAGTGCCTCGGTCGCGAAGTTGAAAGACGCCAACTGCGACCTGATCTTGTTGGGCAGCATCACGCGCGACACCATCCAGATCGTCTCCGCCGTGCGCAAGATCGGCTGGAACGTCGAGATGCTTGGCCAGGCCGCCAGCTACGAGGAAGCGGTCGCGGAAGTGCCCGGCGGCGTCACGGAGGGGTTTTATTCAATGACCCCCGTGCTTTTCGTGGCCGCCTCTGATCCTGATCCCGCCATCAGGGAATTCGCGGAGAAGTACAGGTCCCGTTTTGGCAAGGAGCCGAATTTCGCGGCCCAGATTGGTTATACCGCCGCGCAACTCGTGGTGCTTGGGTTGCAGAAGGGCGGCAAGGATCTGACCACCGACAGTTTCATCGCCGGCATGGAAAGCATCAGGGACTGGCACGATATTTTCGCCTCCCCGCCGATGTCGTTCGGCACGACGAAGCACCAGGGGTCCAACGAGTCGTTTCTGTGCGTGGTGAAAGACGGCAAATGGGTGCCGGTCAGCAAGACGCCATACGCCTATTAGGCGTTCGCGGTTTTGTTCTGAATGCCCTGGTCTGGCGGGATTTGAGCTGACGGGGCGCGAGATGCTTTACGCCTTGCGGGCGCCAGGTTACCGGGCGCCGACTTCGATCGCCGACCGTATCACGGCGCTGGTGGTGGGAGCCGGACACCCCTTGGGTAGGAGCATCCGGCTTGTCTCAGGAATGGTGGCTAACGCCGCATCGTTCGCCGGGATTCAATCGTTCCACGTCGTTCCAAGGGCCACGGTATGGCGTGCTCCCTTGGCAGGATCGATCAATAACTCAGCGCGGTCTCCTGAACCGGAACCCAGCGGCCGCCTTTCACCACCGTCAGGAAGGAACTGGTCGAAGCATGATGCTGGTTCGGACCGAACGACAGAACCGAACCGAAAATGTCCTTGTAGTCGTGGATGCTTTCCATCGCGGTGATGAAGCTGTCGGTGGTCAGGTCGCGGCCGGCGCGATCCAGCGCCAGAAGCACGATGTGCGCCGCGGTCCAGCCGACCTCGCCGTGGAAATTCGGCGGGCGGCCGTAACGAGCCTGATAGCGCTTCGCGAAGTCCTGCACATCAGGTCTGGGATCGTCGGGATAGGCATACAGAGCGGGGGTCATGCAGAACGAACCCTCGGTCGCGCCACCCGGCAGCGAGGCGACCGCGGTATCGTATGAGGCGAACTGACCGACGATGTCGACGTCCCAGCCGATTTTGCGAACGGTCTGGATGATGATGTTGGTGTCGCGCACGATGGTGCCAAGCATGATGGCGTCGCAATTGGCGTCCTTCAGCTTCTCCACATTGGCGTTGAAGTCGGTGTCGGTGGGGCGGTGCGCGGTGGTGGCTGCCACCTCCATGTTCATCGCCTTGGTCTGCGCCACGACCCCGGCGAGCACGTCCTTGCCGAAGTCGCTGTCCTGATACATCACGCAAAACCGCTTGCGGCCGCGCTGTTCGGCGAAATACTTCACCGCCGAGCGCATCTGGTCGTAATACGAGGCGTACTGCGCGAACTTCAGCTTGTTGAACGGTTCGTACATCGAACGAGCAGCGGTCAGCGGCAACACGTTCGGTACGCCCTTTTCGAACTCGGCCGGCATGTTGGCGTCGTTCATTGGCGTGCCGCCATCCGATAGTGCCAGGAAGATGTTGTCGCTGTTCAACAGCTTGTTCATCGCCTGCACGGACCGCGGCACGGTGTACTGATTGTCCTCAACGATGTATTTGATCTTGCGGCCATGCACGCCGCCTTTTTCGTTCGCTTCGTCGAATGCCATGCGGATCGCGTCGCTGTTGTTGACACCCTGCACCGCGGTCACGCCGGACAGGTCCGTGATGGTGCCGATGACGATTTCGGTATCGGTGACGCCTCGGACCGGGTCGGCGGCACTGGCTGGAGTGCCAGCCGAGGAGAGGGTGACGGCGAACGCGGCGAACGCGCTCCATAAAAGTCGGCGACGCATGACAATTCCTTCCCTTCGCGATCGCGTGACGCGGCCGCGTTCGTTGCGTTAGAGCGGGCGATGCCCGCGTGACGGAAGCTGGTACCCGCTGTCAGGGACACGCTGGTCGAGCCATGGCCGACGTCGCCTGAGACGGACACCGCGAAAGGCGACGGATCGCTCTCCACGGAAGATGCTAGAGGGGTTGGCGCGGCGAATAAACCCCCGGTGCCGGATTGTTAACCCAACATAGAAATGTCCCCTGGTTCCCCAACATAAGAATGTCCCCTTGCAGCATTGGATGGGGGTGTGGGTAACGCCCACGGAGGCCTATCCCGCCGGCACTTGGCGTTATCCACGCGCCTTCGGCTTCTCCTGCAGAGACAAGGATTTCCTACCCAGGGGAGGGGACATTTCTATGTTGGGTTAACACCCCCGGTGCCGGATTATCCATGGGGGCGCGAACGGCCGGCTTGTCTCGATGGGGAACCCGGTGCTGATCGCGGAACGCCGGCGAGCAACCGGCCTCACGACATTCGGCCGATCCTTGACTGGATTTCGCTTCCAACCTGCGAGGGTTTACGCACGACTACGCGCCCTCTTGCTTCCATAGTGCTTCCAGAGGTTTTATGGAAGCGCGGGCCTGGAAGCAGGGGGTCCGTAAGTCTTTGAATTATCGGAAAGTTTTGGTTGCAGGGACAGGATTTGAACCTGTGACCTTCAGGTTATGAGTGTTCGAAGGCAAACTGCGCGGAACTACTCGCTGTTTCCTTTTTCTTCGCGTTTTCAATAACTTATTTGCACTCCGCGCGGCTATTCCCCACTGTCCCCTGCGCGCGCTTGCGCACGATTACCCGCCCGCTTGCTTCCACAGTGCTTCCGGAGAGCGGGTCAGTCGGCGCGGCTGGTAGCAGACCGACGGGAAGAAAGGGACAGATTTCATGCCAAAACTGACCAAGCGGTTCGTTGACGCCGCCGAGACCCGAGAGGGCGATTATTTCATCTGGGACGACGACCTCGCCGGGTTTGGGCTGCGTGTGCTGCCAAGCGGCCGGAAGGGCTTCATCGTGCAATATCGCGTCGGCCGGCGCTCCCGCCGCATCAGTCTCG
>JBEKGV010000121.1:0-8648 GCA_050012615.1 Acetobacteraceae bacterium
AGCGTTGACATATATCCTATAATATGACTATATTATCAGAGACTACCTCTCCAGTGTCTGACAGGAGATATCATTCCGATGACCATCATCCCCTGGCCCAGCGGGAAATCGCGCCGTCCCGTCAAGCTTGTGGTCGATCCGCTGCCTCAGGCAGTCCTCCATTCCCTCGTCCGCGACATTCCAGGTCCCAAAAACGAAACCGAGGCCGGCCGCGCGGCCCGCTTCGAAGCCCAGTTGGTCGAAGTCCTCAACTATAAGCCGCGTAACGCGGGCGAGGCGATGCTCGCGGTCGATTGCGTCATGCTCCGCCGGTTCGCCAAGGGCACAAATCGCGACGCCGCTCGTCCGGGCCGACCGCCGACGACAGCGGCAAAAGTCCTACGCAACGAGAAGCAATTCGCACAGCTGCTCGGCAAATTGGAGAAGATGTTGACGCGACGGCAAACCGGACCACAACCGGAGATGGACCCCGCGATCTACAAGTCCCTCGGTCTAGGCGAGTTTCTCGTTCCCGATCCCGCCGACACAGATCACGACGAGGCGGCCGTCAGCGCCATCATCGTTCCTCTGCATCCCGCCCCGAAGATGCTGCAGTAGATACCGCACCAGCCAGCGGATCCGGCAGGTCCTTTCCCGCCGCCAGGCGTCCCGCCATGAGCGCGGCGGCGTAATTGTCCCGCCCCTCATCGGCGAGCCGCGCATGCGCCTCTAATCGCCACACACCGCCGTTCGTGTTCGCCAGCCGTACGGCCGACATCACCCGCGCGATCCCGGCAGGGAGTTCAACCAGATCATGCTCATCAATCACCGGCGGCGTCTCCACGACCTCAAATCGGGCGCTCACCGAAGCGCCCGATGCATCCGTGATACGCGCCTCGTACAGCCCAGGATGTGGCGCGATAATCGAGGACACCACCCGTTCCTCGCCAATCTGAAACACCGTGGGAGGCGTGGCGGCGCTACCGCCAAACATGGTCAGTGCCACGGTGAACGGCGATCTGCCGCCTATCCAGGCGAGGTTAAACCGGCGCGGCGCCGCCACCAGCCGCTGCTGCACCGGCCCGGTCAACAACGGCATCGCCAATGGCGGAGGCACGTCAGACTTCATCGCGATCGTCTGCTCAATTCCGATCGCGCGTGGACTGGCTTTTTTCGACAAAACCCTCTTCGGAGATTCCACTCGCGGCTGCAGCTCATCGTTCCACTTATTCAACGCCAACCCGACGAGCTCCAGTGCTCTGGGCAGCAAGACCGTCCGCTCCGCACGTACTGTCATCTCGGTTGGCGAGTTGGATTCCATCACGGTCCATCGCCGCGGCCCATCGCGCGGCATGATCTCGATCCGGCACTCGCCTTTCGCGACGATCTGGTCGCCGACCAGCAGATCTTCCCAGTAGCGGGCGGGACTTTCCTTCCGTTTGCGAACGATCCGGCACTCCGCCGTTCGTCCATCGATCGCGCTGATGTATCCCGCGATCGGCGCCGGTTGAGCATGCGAACTGGTCGCGGTGGCGACAACGACCCCTGTGGCCCCAATCGCCAGTGCTATCACGATCGTGCGAATCACTGTGTTGCTCCGGCACGAATTTCGCTCCCCATTGGCCTCCATGGTCAAGCGCGATCACGACCCCAACCGCTCACACGACAAATTGAAATGAACCCATGACCCGCACCCGTTCGATACGGCGGTGGACATTGGGGGACGAAGTGCCGGTTGGCGGTCCTATCGCGCACATGCTGCACTGCGGTATCCACGGGTCATGGATATGACCGCCGACCCGGATAAGGCCGCGCTCGCGACCGAAGGCGATGCGTGGCCTCGTTGGTTGCCTCGGTTGCTGGGTTATTTTATCGCTGTCGGCCCGGCGGCAACCGATATGTATTTGCCGGCCTTCCCCGCGGTTGAGGCGACATTTCACACCGCTCCCGGCACCGCGCAATTGACGCTGGCCGCGTGGTTCGCCGGTCTCGCGGTTGGGCAGATCATGCAAGGCACCTTGTCCGACCGATTCGGGCGGCGGCCACCGCTCGCGATCGGCTTCACGGTATTCGCATTCGCCATGGTGGGAGGAGCGCTCGCGCCCAGCCTGACGGTGCTGGCTGTCCTGCGTTTTGTCGGAGCGATCGGCGCTTCGGCCGGCATGGTAATCAGCCGGGCGGTCGTGCGCGACCTGGCCGAGGGGCACCGTGGCGCGATCCTGATGTCGCGTTTGGTTCTGGTGATGGGTGTGGCACCGATCCTGGCGCCAAGCGTCGGCGCCGCTTTCCTCAATTTCGCCAGTTGGCGATTCATCTTCTGGTTTCAGGCACTATACGGTGCCTCCTGCGCATTGTTGGCCTGGCGGATCCTGCCGGAAACGTTGCCCCCGGAACGCCGCATCAAAACCGGCGCGGCGCAGATCCTCAGCCGCTATGGCTCCATCCTGCGCGAGCCGGTGTTTCGGGCGCACGCGATCATGGGCGGAGCCGCGACGTTCTGCATGTTCGCCTACCTCGGCGGCTCCTCGCCGGTGTTCATTCAAGGGTTTGGGTTGTCGCCTTCGGAGTTTGGGTTGATTTTTGGGCTGTGTTCGTGCGGGTTGATCGCCGGATCGCAGATCAACGCACGCTTGCTGCCGCGGTTCGGGCTGTCGTTCATGCTGCGTTTCATCTGCCGCGTGTCTTTGGCGGCGACGACCTTGTTGTTGATCCTCAGTCTGAGCGGCGTGCACGTGCTTTGGTTGATCGTCGCACCTGTGTTCCTGGCGTTGAGTTGCCAGGGGTTCAGCAATGGCAATGTCGTCGCGGGCGCGTTGACTCGTCATGCCGCGCATGCCGGTTCCGCGGCGGCGCTGATGGGGGTCGGCCAGTTCGCGTTGGGCGCTTCGAGCGGGCTGCTGGTGGGTTTGCTGACCGACGGCACACCGCGGGGGATGGCCTTGCTGATGTTCTGCGGGTCATTGTGCGCGGTCATCGCCGACCTGTTTCGGCCTCGGGCGTGAGTTGGTTAATTCGAGGGAGGCGAAATGTCGCTTATTCATTACGTCGTGACTGGTACCGGCCGGCCCCCGATCGTGTTCGTGCATGGCTTCGGCTGTGCGCACTCCGACTGGGACGCGCAGGTGGCACATCTTTCGCCGCGCCACCAGACCATCGCCGTTGATTTGCGCGGGCATGGGAAAAGCCCAGGAACGGCGGCGGAATGTTCGGTCGAACGTTACGGCGCCGATGTCGCGGAGGTCATGCGCGCACTGGCGCTGTCGCCCGCGGTTTTGGTCGGCCACAGCATGGGATGCCGGATTGTTGTTGAAGCGGCGTTGCAGGCGCCCGCGCTCACCGCGGGGATCATCCTGGTGGATGGCAGCCAGTTCTCAGCCGTCATGGAACCGGTGCTGAATGCGCGGTTCGCGACGCCGGACGGCTATGTCACCTTCATCGCGGCTTTGTTCAGGGACATGTTCGGGGCCAGGAGCGACAAGGCGATGGCGGCGTCGGTCATCGAGCGTGCGACGCGTTTGCCGCGACCGGTCGGGGAAAAAATGATGACCGATATGCTGCGTTACGACATCGGGCGGCTCACGGGTTCATTGGCCAGTTTGCGCGTGCCCGTGATGGCGCTGCAGACAACCTACAGCAATGAAAAGCGCGAGCGGGTGGGCATCCGTCAGGGGCAGACGACGCCCTATCTGGACATGCTCCGCGCCAGTGTGTCGTCCGTCCGCGTGGAGATCATCGAGGACACGGGTCACTTTCCGCAGCTTGAGGAAAGCGCGCGGACGAACGACCTGATCGACAGTTTCATCGCCGGGTTCGCGGCAAATTGAATCCGAGTTACTTGTCGAGATCCCACGCCTCCGCCGACGCCCCTGCCAACGACTGTATCAGCGCATCATCACCCGCGAGTTCCGCAGCCGGCCCCTCGTGCACGACAACGCCATGATCAAGTACATAGGCCGTATCGGCGATCTCCAGGCTCAGCCGCACATTCTGCTCGACCAGCAGCACAGTCATACCTTCCCGCTTCATGCTGGCCACGATCCGAAACACATCCCGAACGATAAGCGGCGCGAGACCCTGCGACGGCTCGTCAAGGATCAGGACTTTTGGGTTCAGCAGCAAAGCGCGCGCGATCGACAGCATCTCCTGTTCGCCACCGGATAACTGGCGGCCGCGGTTCATGCGGCGTTCCTCCAGGCGCGGGAACAGCTCGTAAATGCGAGGAATCGTGAACGGGCCTGTCTTGCCCTCCGGCACTTTCAGATTGTCTTCCACGGTCAGGTTCGCGAACACGCGGCGGCCTTCCGGCACGTATCCCACGCCGAGCCTCGCGACCCGGAACGGTGCCAACCGCGTGCTGTCCTTGCCAAAGACCTGAACATGCCCGGTACGAGCCGGCGTCAGCCCCATGATACTGCGCAATGTCGTGGTCTTCCCCGCACCATTGCGTCCCAGCAACGTCGTGATGCTTCCCTCGGCCGCCGCCAGCGACACGTCGTGCAGAATGTGGCTCTTGCCGTAATACGTGTTGAGCCCGCTGACCTCGATCGCGTTCATTCCGGGTTCCCAAGATAGGCGTTCTGCACGTGGACGTTGGCGGCGATCTCCGGCGGCGTTCCCTCGGCGAGCAGCTTCCCCTGATCCAGCACTGAAATATGATCGGCCAGATGGAACACCACACGCATGTCATGCTCGATCAGAACGATTGTATAGCGTGAGTCGCGATGCAGCCGGCGCACCAGGCCGGTGATGTGATAGGTTTCCTCTTCCCCCATCCCGGCGGTCGGTTCGTCCAGCAGCAGCAGGCTCGGTTTCAGGGCAAGCGCCATGGTGATCTCGGCCGAACGTTGATCGCCATGCGACAATTCGCCCACCAACCGATCCGCTTTGGAGGTGAGGTTGGCCAGCGTCATCGCCTCATCCGACGCATCGGCGACGTGCTGGCGATCGGCACGGTTGAGCCAGGCGCGCAGGCTGTACCCGAGGCCGGTTTCCACCGCGATACGCACGTTTTCGCGCACCGTCAGTTCCGGGAAGATTTCGGTGATCTGGAACGTGCGGCCCATGCCGAGCTTCACCCGGCCGGCGGCGGGAATGCGATTGATGACCTTCCCGTCCAACAGGATTTCGCCGGCAGTGGGGGGAAAGAACCCGGTGATCAAATTGAAGAACGTGGTTTTTCCGGCCCCGTTCGGACCGATCACCGCGCGCAGCTCACCGTTCTCGACGCGCATCGAAACGTCGGACACCGCTGTCAGGCTGCCGAAGTTCTTGGTGGCGTGACGGACCTCGAGCTTCGGAATCGTGTCGCTCATGAGCTCGACCGTCGCTGCAGCATGCCGAGCAAGCCGCGCGGGAAGAACAACACGACCGACACGAATGCCACGCCGACGAAGAACATCCAATTGGTTGTCATGGACGAGACATAGTCCTGCAGCATCACGAACAGGACCGCGCCGACCAGCGGGCCCCAGAACACGCGCATGCCGCCCATCACCGTGATCATCACGATATTGCCGGACATGATGTAATTCAGGCCGAGCGGGTCGGCGAAATTATTCAGCAGCGCGTAAAGCGATCCCGCCAGCGCGGTGAAAAAGCAGGAGATTGAAAACGACAGCCAGATATGCCGCTCCACCGGAATGCCGAGGAAACGGGCGCGCCGCTCATTCTCCCGGATGGCGAGCAGGGTGCGGCCGAACGGCGATCGCAAAATCAATCCTTGCAGTCCGGCGGCGATGCCGAAGACGAACAGGACGAAGAAATAAAACAACGTTTCGTTGTTGGTGATGTCGATCTTGAACAGCCCGAGATCTATTGGCACACGCGAAAACCCGCGTAGGCCGTCATAACCTCCGGTCAGGGCATCCCACTTATACGCGATGTAAAAACACACCTGGCCGAACGCGATCGTGACCATGGCGAAATAGACGCCGCGGCGGCGCACCAACAGCAAGCCAAACAGCGTGCCGGCGATGCCTCCCAGCAAGGTGCCGGCAAGCATCGCCAGCGGCGTGGAAGCGGCGATGTATTTCAGGCACAGCCCAGCGCCATAAGCGCCGAGACCAAAATAGGCGGCGTGGCCGAAGCTCATCACACCAGTGAAACCGAGCAGGATGTTAAAGCTCATCGCCGCCAACGCGAATACCAGGACGCGGCCCGCGAGCGCGGTGTAACCGCCTAACATCGGCAGCCAGAACGGCACCGTCAGTAGCAAAGCCCAGATGACGAACGGGAGATAGCGGAACGCGACAGGTTTCGCCGCCGTGCCGATGGCCGGCCCGCTCAGGCCGGTCTCCGTCAGTTCGCTCACGTCAGCATGCCCTCTTCGCCCAGAAGCCCGCGTGGACGAACCAGCAGCACCAGCCCCATGATCACATAAATCACCGCGTCACTGGCGGCGGGATAGACGACGGTAGTGAGTGCCGAAGCGACGCCGATCAGCAGGCCGCCCAACAGCGTCCCCGTCAAACTCCCCACGCCCCCTACGATGATCGCGATGAAACTGGGCATGATCAGATCGTCGCCCATGTTCGGATTGAGGCCGATCTGACCAGCCGCGAGCACCCCCGCGAGACCGGCGAGAAAACTCCCCACCGCGAAGTTGTACGATCGCAGCATCGCCACGTTCACACCCAGAGCCGATACCGTGTCCAGATCCAGCGTGCCGGCGCGGATGCGCATGCCAATCCGTGTATAGCGCAAAAATGCGAACAATCCGGCGACGGCGATGACGACGACCCCGACCATGAAAACACGATACCAGGTGACGAAGAACAGATCGGCCGTGATCGGCTGCGACATCGCGTCGGGGATGGTCAACGGCAACGGACTCGGTCCCCAGATATAGCGGCAGGAATCCTGCAAAATAAACGCCAGACCAAACGTCAGCAGCAAACTGTAGATGTGATTGCGCATGTAAACGTGTCGGATGATCAATCGCTCGAGTGCATAGCCGAATATCGCGGTCAGAAAGGGCGCTATCAGCAAGGCGCCCCAGAACCCAATATAGGGCGTCAGCGTGAACGCGAAATAACCGCCCAGAGCAAGGAAATTGCCATGCGCGAAATTCACGACGTTGCTGAGATTGATGATCAGCGACAGACCAAGCGCCATCAGCACATAGAATGCGCCGACGATCAGACCGTTGGTCACATTGAACAGAACAAGTTGCAGCATGCGACCGATCCGGCCAGAGGGACGAGAAACGTGGAATAAAGACACTCGGTTCAAAAAAGATCCCGGGCAACACGCGGCAATCATGCGCCGCGGGCCCGGGCCGCGCGGCGCATCGCCGATGGTTCAGCTTGGGAACACCATCTTGCACCCGGTCTCCTCCACCGTGCCGGCGGCCTGGTCGCCGGTGATCGTGGCCTCGACCTTGTAGAGCGCGTCGGGATCGCCTTCCGGCGGATGGATCTCCCCGACGAAGATGTTGCTCATGAGTTGGTGATCGCCGGCGCGGTAGCGGATGTTGCCGGACATCAGCGACACCTCCTGAGGCAGCGGCAGATCGCCCAAAGCGTGTGCCATCTTCAGCCCGTCCAGCGACTTCGCTGCTTCCGCCGCGAGCCGGGCGGCGTGCAATGACACATACGCCATCCAATGCCGCGCCGAGGGCTTCTTGCCGATGGCAGGCGAGATGGCGTCCACGAAATTCTTCACCGCGGGTACGGCTGGGTTTTGCCACCACCACTCCTGGCACCACCAGCCTGCCTGCGCTTCCTTCGGCACGGACTTCACGCTCTCAATCTCATACAGAGCGCCGCCAAGCGTCATCTCCTTGGACATGCCGAACTGCACGAACTGCTTCATGCAATTGATCTGCGCGGTGCCGCCCATGTTGTTCAGCAGCACGTTGGGCTTGTACGCCCTGGCCTTGATCAGCGTGGCGGAGAAGTCGGAGTTGGCGATAGGCAGCATATCGCCGTCGTATTCGCCGCCCAGAGCTTTCAGGCGCTTGACGAAGTTTTCCTGCAAAGTGTGGCCATAGGCGTAGTCCGGCGTGACGAAGAACCAACGTTTGCCGAAGCGCTGGACCAACTCCGGGGTGATGGCGGAGGCGTCCATCGCGGTCGTGTTGCAGGTGCGATATGTGTTCCACTTGCAGTCCGAGCCGGTGATCGGGTCGGTGTGGCCGCCCGGGACGATGTGAAAGATGCCCTTGGCCGAGGTGACGCCCATGATCGCATAAGCGATGCCGGAGTTCACGTCGCCCATGATGATGTCGACGTTATCCCGCTCAATGAGTTTGTGGGCCTTCTGCACGCCGGTGCCGGTGTCGTTGGCGCTGTCTTCGACCAGCAGTTCAACCGGCCGGCCCAGAATGCCGCCGGCTTTGTTGATTTGTTCGACCGTCCATTTGGCACCTTCAACCTCGGAGACGGCGAGCGCGGACAGGCTGCCCGTGATCGGATCGATGAAGCCGATCTTCACTGGCGTTTCGCCGCGCGCCTTTATGAGAAAGGGGCTGGCGAGTTGCAGGCCGCCGATCGCCGCACCGCCAAGTAGCAATGGCCGCCGGCCGATTGATTCTGATAACACTTTTTGGACCATCCTGTTTCGCTCCCTCGCCCTTGGTGTGGGAACACCCCCGGATAATTCCGGCCGTATCGACTTGAATCTTCCCACCTGGGCGGGGACCTAAGCGATTGCGATCACTTAAGCAAGCT
>JBEKGV010000122.1:0-9012 GCA_050012615.1 Acetobacteraceae bacterium
GACGGCGGTGCGGGGCAAGGATGGCAGTTTCGCGTTCGACGCCGTGGTGAATGGGGCGCACGTGCCGATGCTGTTTGACACCGGCGCCTCGGTCGTCGCCCTGCGCGCCGAGGACGCCGAGCGCTTCGGCATCGCCGTGAACAACCTAAACTATACCGCGAAGGTCAAAACCGCGAACGGAACCGCCGACGTCGCGCCGATCGTCATCGACACCATGACCATCGGAAACATCACGCAACGGCGTGTGGTAGGCTACGTAGCGAGGGAGGGCATGCTTGCGAAGAACCTGCTAGGTCAAACCTTCCTGGCGCGCCTGTCCGGCTACAACGTCGAAAACAACCAGCTGGTGCTGAAGGGCCAGTGACCGGCGATTGACCGGACACAGGACCGGGCGACGCAGGACACAGACAGTCTCCGGTACCTTTGTTCCGTGTTTGCATCAACACCGCTTTAAGCCTTACCACTACGACACTAACCCAACTTCGCGGATTCGCGATTTGAGCGCGAGATAACCCATTGATGGCCATGGTGGGGTCGTTCAAAGGTCTTCACTACATCGGCGTTTGCGACTGTGCCGTGCCGGCGGTGATCCTCGCCAGGCACCGAGAGGTAGAAAAGAATTCGACTGTGACCAGGCTCGCCCGGAAGTCGGTCGCGTGCGTAAATCAAGAGATCTACATCAGAGTTGAGCCATTAACGAAACCGCTAAGCGCTGCGCCGCGGCTCGCGAAACGGTTGTTTCACCTTCGCGGCGGCGTGCGCCTATGCCGCGGCACTGGGTGTGGGCCGTAATTAGCCCCTCTGGGGCCAAGCCCCGGCGATGACGGCATCTGCCGCCTACGTCACCATGCTCGCCTCAAACACCCGGACGTAGTTACCCCCAAGTAGTTTGGTGGTGTCCGCCACACTGAACCCCACTCCGACCAATGCCTCCGCCAATCCCGGCAACTGGTCATAATCCGGCAGCACGCTGGGTCCCACCAGACCCGTCATATCGGTGCCAAGACCGACGTGATCGACGCCAACGACATCGACCAATCGCGCCATGCCGGTCGCCATCGCGGTAAGGGACACAAATTCCGACGCCGGCGGCCACACCCCGATCACCCCACCTGTCGATGCGATCATCCGCGCATGGGCCGACGTGATCCGGCGGGTGTAGGCCTTGGACACATCCGACAGCGACGTATGCGACAGGATCAGCGGCTTCGTCGTGACCGACGCCGCCCGCTGAACCAGCTCATAGGTCCCGTGCGCGACATCCACGACCATCCCGATCCGGTTGCAGCGGCGAATGACCTCGACCCCGAAATCGGTCAGACCGCCGTGCACCGCCGGCTCAGTCTGAATGTCTCCCAGTTCGTTCACCCGGTAATGCGTCAGCTGCAGGTGCCGCAGTGCCCACTTCGCGTAGGCTTCGTCCACCCGATCGATCTTCCCCTCCAGGAAATCCGCGCCTTCGGCGGAAATGATCGCCGACGCGGTCCCGGCCCGGGCAGCCCGCAGATCGGCGACCTTCCTGACCAATGCCAACCCCTGGTCCCGTGCCAGACCATGCACGCGCCCGAACGCCAATTGGGCGTACTCATACAGTTCCCCCGGATCTGGATCGCGATAGGGGTGGATGCGCCCGTTGCCCGTGATCTTGTGTGTCGGTCCATCGGACACGACCGCGAGGCAAATCACCGCCATTCCGCCCTGGCGCATCGGCGTGGCGACCGCGCCGAAGGGTTGGTTGTCACGCATCCGCCGCACGCTGGCGATGCCGCCGGCGTGACTGTGCAGATCGACAGACGGTGCTGCCTGGATCGCCCGCCGCGCGTCGGCCTGGCGTTGCGCCGTCGCATCCGGCGTAGTCGCCGCGGCGGACGCCGCCAGACACATCAGCGGACCGGTCGCCAACACGCTGCGCCGCGTCACCGACCGCCAGCCGGGCGGCTCCATCACGCGTGCGCCGTGCAGTTGATATCGCCAGCCGGACGGCTCGTGGCTCCGCACGCGCCAGGTGCCGGCCAGCCGCAGCAGCTCGCCGCGCATCGTGATCGGCGAGGCGGCGAACACCTCAACCGACGCCGTGAAGTCGCGCGGAAAACATCCGGCGCAGCAACCAGGTTCGGAAGTCAGGATGAAGTGAGCGGCACCGGACCCCGGTAAAGCGGAGGCCGCGAAGCCGCCGATCTCGATCGTGTCCCCATTGGCCATGTCCGCCCGGCCCGAACCAAGGTCTTGCCAGTTCAGTCGCATTGCTTGCGCTCTCCCCCCGCACCGCGAGCAACCTCGCCGATCATCGGCGCTCTCGGTCGACTGAAAGCTACCGCTGATGCGCGTGCCGCGTCGAGTGCTACGATGAGTCACACAGGAAAATCGCCCACACCTTGCGCGACTGTCTCCATCCCGTCATCGTTTGTTGCGTTGCAGCACGACCGGTGCGTATGCTGTGGCCGGTCAACCGGAGACGAGTGTAACCTGGTTGTGAGAATTCTCCTCGCCGACGACGACGCCCAGCGTGCCGAAGCACTGACCAAAGTTCTCTCGGCCGACCCGGGGCTAACAATCCTCCGCCCAATACCGGGGGTGCTGATCGCCGTCGCCGCTCAGGGACCCGATGTGGTGTTGGTCGATTTGGCGCGCTCCGACCGGGACACACTCGACGGTGCCCGCCGGCCCAGACCGATCGTGCTGTTCGTCGACCAGGAAGATCCCGCGTTCATGGCGGAAGCGATCGGCGCCGGCGTGCTATCCTATCATTTGCCCGCCGTGCCGCCGCCTGACGTCAAACCGATCCTGCGAGCCGCCGCCGCGATGTTCCGTCACCGCGCCGATGGCCGCCTGACGGAACGGGACATCGTCGACCGAGCCAAGGCAACCCTCGTCAGAGAACGATGTACGGACGGGCCCGGCGCGGATCGGCGGCTCCGCGAGCACCCGCGAGCGAATGGCCAGTCGTCCAAAAGCGACAATATGGACGCCGGCCGTCCCAAAGCCAGGCAAACCGTGAAGGCGGGGGGAGAGGGCTCGCCATGAGTACCGAAGTCAGGATCGGGATGCTGCGCCTGACTGATTCAGCACCCGTGGTCGTGGCGCAATCGCACGACCTGTTCCGATCCCTCAACCTCCACCCCGTCCTCTCCATCGAACCCTCCTGGGCCAATCTCGCCAACAAGCTGAGCTGCGGATTGCTGGACGCAGCCGTGATGCTGCCACCATTGGCGCTCGCCTCGACGTTGGGTTTGCGAGGTCCTGCCGCGAAGTTGATCGTGCCGATGGGACTGTCGCAGGGTGGAAATACCATCGTGCTCGGGGGCGAGGTCATCAAGGAGTCGGCGGGCCTCCCTCCAGGGGCTCGGCTTCTCGCCTGGCTGATGGGTCAACAGGGGCGGCCGCGGATCGCCGTGGTGCACCAGTTTTCCACGCACAATCTGTTGCTGCGCTATTGGCTGTCGATGACCGGCGTGGACCCCGACCGCGACATCGAAACGGTGGTGGTGCCCCCCGAACAGGTGGTGCGAGCGCTCGCCGACGGTCAGATCGCGGGGTTTTGCGCGGGTGCGCCGTGGGGTGTGGCGGCGGAACTCGCCGGCGTCGGCACGGTACTTGTTGGCACCTCCTACATATGGCCGTTTCACCCGGAAAAGTGCCTCGCGGTTCGCCAGGAATGGGCGGCGGCGAATCCCGGCACCCTGACCCGATTGTTGCGTGCCCTGATACGCGCTCAGATCACCTGCGACCGACCCGAGGAGGCGGACGGCGTTGTTGACGCGCTGGCGGATATCGAGGGGCTGGCACTGCCGCGCGATGCGGCCCGCGCTGCGCTGCCCGGCGGGTCCGGTTCCGAGCAAATCCATTTCCACGGCGCCGGTGCCGCCTTCCCCGCGCCAGCCCATGCGATATGGTTTCTGGGGCAGATGCGCCGCTGGGGTTGGCTTACCGCGCAGACAGATATCGGCGCGGTGGCGAGGTCGGTGTACCGGCCGGATTTATTCTCCCTGGCCGCGCAAATGGAGGATTTGTTCACCCCGCTGAGCGGCGGCCGAAGCGTTGTCGCCCCTGAAAGGTTATGGGCCGAGCACGTCTGAAGCGTTCTGTCATGGCCCTCCCCGCCTAACACGTCATCACCCGTGTTCATCGTCATCTCCCGTGTTCATCGTCATCACCCGTGTTCATCGTCATCACCCGTGTTCATCGTCATCACCCGTGTTCATCGTCATCACCGGGCTTGACCCGGTGATCTATCGCGGCACCTTGCGGCGATAGACGGAAGGCCGATTCCACGGCCATGACGTGGCTGACGCGGCGAAAAGCGAGTCAATCAGGCGAGCCAAAAACCTTCGCGATTGACCGTACCGCAGCCACATTTGCACAAAACATAATCATCCGATGCCACGCACATCATCGCGAGGCTTCAGCAGACGCATCGGGCGGGGGTGCGCATTTCTCCTGAACCTTTAACTCGCAGGCGAGATGCCACCCGATGAACCGTCTCTGTTGATCGCGCACAAATTGGTTCCGGGCCTCAACCGTCGCGGGCGTCAGCCGCGCACCAAAGTCGTCCGGCGTTCCGGCGAACACGCGTCGCAACATGACCTCGCCCAGAGCCCGTTTGAAATGCACTGGCTCCCAGAACCATCGCGATGATGTCACGATATCACCGGCCGGCGGCAACTTTTCGGTCGTGTACGGAGCGTATTCCACGAAATCCCAGACGGTGACGGTATCGCTGTCTGCCTCGGCGACGATTGCCGCGAGGTCCACCTTGATTTGTTCGACACGCGGCCAAAGTCCAGCCCGCCGATAAATCTCCAGTTCATCCACATGCGAGGCAGCAAGGATCAGCATCAGGGTCACGTCATGGTCGCGGCAGAATTTAATCATCTCTTGTATTATATCCATGTTCGGCATGGGTTCTTGCCAATCCGCGAGCAGTCGCTGGAACCCGGGGATGCGTGACAGATTGAATTCGTCCTTCTGAGCAAACACCGCGTTCATCCCCTCGGCACGCGCCGCCGCGAGGAAATCAGCTTCGGTCGACGTTCCATCCACGCGCAAGTTGAGGACCCGGTCCCCGCCGCCCTGGCTCAAAATCGTGGTCACACTGTCGGCCAGCGCCGCGAGAGAAAAAGTGGAGAGAAACGCATCATCCAGACGCTGAGCCTGCCGGCCGTTGTTCGGCGCGCCGCTGTCCAAAAACATCAAACGCCTTTGGTCCTCGTCGTCGCCGACCGGCGGATCGGGCGCGAAGAAAGCGGGAAAGTCCAGAATTGCTACCACGTGGCGCAAACGCCCGGTACCCCATGCCTGCCACAGCTCGCGCAGCAGCGATCGGCCCATGGTCGTTCCGGGAAGACCATAGTTATAGACTGGATTGAATGACCGCGGCCACGCCGGACTTCCCGCATCGATCCCGAGATAAGCCCGCGACGTTCCCAGCACGGCCGTTACCGGACGGGCACGCTCGACCTGATAGGCTTTGGTCAGCGCCGAATGGTTTTTAACCGCCGGTTTAAGTAAGTTGATCCCGGAAATGCGCTGCCATCCGAAACGGTCGTAAGGGTCAACGACCGTATTCACGGCAACCACCGTCGCGAGAATCGCGACCAACGCCACCGACCACGTCACCAAAAAGCGGCGAGACGTCACCGTCAAAATTGCCAATAAAGAAATTCGCTGAGTTGCCCGAGAGACAAAAGCCCCGCTGCGGCCACTGTGGCCATCCCAAAAGCCCAAGGACAAGTTTCCGTCCAACGCGCATGGCGAAGGAGCCAGCCCTCCCGCATTGCCGGTTTGACACCGAGGGCCGGTTCATGCCGCGCGAGAAGCTCCAGAGTATTGGGCAGACACAAGGCGATCGCCAGCAAAACCCCGATGCGAACCAGGGCGTCCAGCATCGACGCTCCGCCGGTTGCGTCGGCATGAACACCAAATGCTCGTAGCCAGACGGCGGCCGTCCCCATACGCGCGAGCACACCTTCCGGCAGCGTAACGCCGTGTCCGCCAAGCATGTCGCGCCAGATCGATGCCGCGGCCGCGACCGTCGGAGCGCGGAACATGACCATCGCGACCACCACGCATGTGAACGTCAATACAAATCCACTGCCCGAGAGCGAAAACGCGTGATTTTTGGCGCCCCGCCGGATGCGCGCATGGATCACCCGCCACGCGTGATTGACCGAAATCATCACACCATGCATCAGGCCCCACACGATGTAGGTGTAGCCGGCCCCGTGCCATACGCCCGAAATCAGCATCGTCAGCATCGTCGGCATCATCAGCAGCGGCAGGAAGGCCGCGGGAGTCATATTCCGGCCGCCAAATCCCGGCGTGCCCGACGCCATTCGCGCACGGGCCAACCCCAGGCTCAATGGCGTGAAGATATATGCGGTGAGGAAGCGCGTCAGACTGACATGCCAGCGCTGCCAGAATTCGATGATGCTTCTTGCTTTCAAAGGGGAATTGAAATTCACCGGCAGCCTGATGCCAAAGAATCGTGCCAGACCAAGCGCCATCTCGGAATACCCGGAGAAATCAAAATAAATCTGCAACGTGAACCCGAGCGCCGCGATCCACGCATCGATCAGCCCCAATCCGCCGCCAATGGCCGCGCGGGCATAAAGCGGCGAAACGATCGCTGCCAGCGGGTCCGCGAGGAGAAGCTTCTTCGCCAGGCCCATGAAGAACAATGTCAGCCCGACCGCGACATCTTCCTCATTGAACCGCGTCGAGATCGTGCGGAACTGTGGCATCATCTCGCGGTAATGCACGATCGGTCCGGCGATCAATTGCGGGAAGAACAGCACGAACAGTGCATAGTCGCGCAGCGTGAACGAGGTGACGAGGCCTGCGCGCACATCGGCGAGAAACGCGATTTTCTGGAACGTGATGAATGAAATCCCCAGCGGCAGGATGATGTGGGTCAACACCAGATCGGTGCCGAATACGTCGTTGACCGCGCCCCGAAGGAACATCGTGTATTTAAAATAGCCGAGAAAGCACAAATTGAATCCAATCCCGGCGATCAGGATGACGCGCGCGAGGTTAGGGTTCGTCAAACGCCAGCGCTCCAGCAACCGGGCCAGACCGAGATTGATGAGAATGGATGGCGCGATCAGCAAAACATTGATCGGCCGCCACCATGCGTAAAACAACAGCGACGCAGCCGTGAGCCAGAGCAAAGCCCAGTCGCGACGCCGCGAGCCGAGCACATAAAATCCGAGCAGCGTGACCGGCAGAAAACCGATAATGAATTGGTAGGAATTGAACAGCATTGAGGCGCTTTCCGCATGCCATCGAGGCTCAGGCGTCCGTCAGAAATGCCAATACAGGAACTCGGAGACCCGGTTCAACCCTAACACGCCGATCGCCAAAAAAACTCCGGTCGCGACACCGCATATCGGCGTCAACGAAAGCTTAATGCGGCCTTGCCAACCGTGCCACGCATACAACCCGACAGCGGCGGCCGGCATGGTGATGGCGGGCTGCCACGCGTGCAAAATCTCAAGAGTATTCGGCGGCACCAGAGCGATGACCATCAACAGGACGATCCACACATACATGGTGGCGAACTCCACCCCTTCCTCGGGAAGGACAATCCCATGGGCGCCGGTCAGTCCAACGATGATGTTGGTCCCCGCCGTCACCGAAGCGGCATGGAACCATGTCAGCGCCACCATCACGATCAAAAAAGTCAGCAACCAGGCGATCGGCCATGTCGTACGTCGATAGTGCTCGCTGTCAGGCCAAACACGCGGCCTGACCAATCGCCACGCGTGATTGATGACCAGGGCAGTGCCATGCAGTACGCCAAATATGAGGAATTGATTACCCGCTCCATGCCAGAGCCCGGACAAAAACATCGTCACCATCGTGGGCATCGCGACGATCCCGGCGAATGCGCCCGATGTGGTGCGGGTGCCGGCGAGGCCTTTCTTGCCTGAAGCTGACCGGCGGCGAGCCTGCGCGACGGCGATTGGATTATAGATATAGGCGGTCAGAAAACGCGTCAGCGTGATGTGCCAGCGCGACCAGTAATCCACGATGCTCAATGCTTTCAGCGGCGAGTTGAAGTTCATCGGCAATTTAATGCCGACCATGCGTGCCAGCCCCAATGCCATCTCTGAATAGCCACTGAAGTCGAAATACATCTGCAGCGTGAATCCGATCGCGGCAGCCCAGGCGTATGCGAAGGAAATCGGTTTGCCAGTGGAGGCATCGTTGAAGATTGGCGTGATGTGGTCCGCGATGCCGTCGGCCAGGATCGATTTCTTGAACAAGCCGATCGACAGCAGCACGCAGCCGACCGCGATATTCTCCCAGTCCAGCCGATAACTGGCCTTCTGAAACTGCGGCATCATCTCCCGATGGTGCACGATGGGTCCGGCGATCAGGTGCGGAAAGAACGTTACGAACAGCAAAAAATCGCGGAAGCGGAAATCCTTGATCCGCCCGGAACTGATGTCGGCCAGCAGCGTGAGCTGTTGAAACGTGTAGAATGAAATTCCCAGCGGCAGGATCAGGCTTCGCCACGTATAAGTGCTGCCCGAAACGGCGTTTAAATTCTCAAGAAAGAAACCCGTGTATTTGTAATATCCGAGCAGACCCAGGTCGACCAGCACCGCGAAACCCAGCAGTAACGAGCGAACCTCAGGATTACTGACGCGAACCATATACATGGCGATGACATAATTGAATACGACCGATCCGAGCAGCATCGGCAGATAGTCGACGTTCCAGGCCGCATAGAAAAACAACGAGGCCGCGACCAGCCAGATTTGCGCCGCGTCCGCCGACAAACGCGCCAACAGGAACGTTCCGATCAGGACTACGGGCAGATAGGCGAACAGGAACTGATAAGAATTGAATATCAAATCGACACCTCAACCGCGCTGTCATCATCGAGCTCGACCCAGAGGCGCTGAATTAAGATCAGACACTGCACTTTTGTCGTCATGGCCGGGCTTGACCCGGCCATCTGTCGAGGCACGCGAGGTGATTGATGGCCGAGTCAATCCCCCGATC
>JBEKGV010000123.1:0-16755 GCA_050012615.1 Acetobacteraceae bacterium
TGCCGCGTTGCTTCGCACCGTTCGCACCAATGACTGATTCCTGGGCGCGGTTGTCAACAACGTCATGGCGGGCCACCGAGCCGGCCATCAATCGCCGCACAGTGCCGCGAGAGATCACCGGGTCAATCCCCCGATCAGGTCGGGGGACGGCGACGACGTGTTGGGGTGACCGTGCCGACGGTCAATCAAATCGGCGATGGCGCCCACAACCGGCGGAACCTAAACCGACAATCGTTCCCGCCGCATGCGCGCAAACTCCAGCGGCGACCGGAATGACTTGACCGGCTCGGCCGCGGCAGCCGCCACCGCGAGCGCGGCGATGGTCGGATGCTGGATCAGATGCCGCGCCGTCAGGCCGATGCCCGCATCCATCATGCGCGCCGCGATGCGGAACACGTGGATCGAATCCGCTCCCAACTCGAACAGGTTGTCATGGATGCCGATCCGTTCCAATCCCAGCACCGTCCGCCAGATTTCCGCGAGCTTTGCCTCCATCTCCGTGCGAGGCGCCACCGGTTCGCCGGCTGGGCGCATCGCCTCGGGATCAGGAGCAGGTAATGCGCGCCGGTCGACCTTGCCGTTCGCGGTCATCGGCAATGCGGTCATCCGCACCCAAAGCGTCGGCACCATGTAATCCGGCAGTTTGTCGCCCAGTGCGGCCATCAATTCCGCCGGACCGGTGTGCGAGCCGGGCCGTTCGACAAAATAGCCAGCCAGCCGCTTGTTGCCGTCATTCTCCCGCATCACCACGGCGCCTGCCGCGACGGTGCCGATCTGCGTCAACGCCGCTTCGATCTCACCGAGTTCGATACGGAAACCGCGCAGTTTCACCTGATCGTCGCGACGGCCGAGCACCTGAACCCGGTAATCCGGCAGTACCCTCGCGACGTCGCCGGTGCGATACATCCGAACCGGCGCTGCTCCGGAAAGCGAAACAGTCCGGAACGCCACCGCCGTAAGGTCAGGGCGATTGAAGTAACCACGCGCCAGCCCGTCTCCGGCGATGCACAACTCGCCAGTGACACCCACCGGCACCAACTCGTCGTGACGATCAAGCACATAGACGCCGGTATTCGCGATCGGACGCCCGACGGTGATTGGTCCGACGCCAACGCCAACCTTTTCGGTCGAGGACCAGATCGTCGTCTCGGTCGGGCCATACATGTTCCAAAGCTCGCCGCCGCCTTCCAGCAGCCGGTTCGCCAGATCGCGATCCAAAGCCTCGCCACCGCACAGCATTTTGAACCCTGGCGCGGCGCGGAACCCGGCCTCGGTCAGGATCCGCCATAACGTCGGCGTCGCCTGCATGGCGGTCGGTGCGCGCGTCCGGATGAGCGACAGCAGAGCGAAACCGTCGGCGACTTCCTCGGGTCCGGCGATCAACAGTTCAGCGCCAACCGACAGCGGCAGGAACAATTCCAGCGCGGCGATATCGAACGCGACGGTCGTTACTGCCAGTAAACGGTCGTTCTGCTGCAGCCCAGGGGCATGGGACATGGAGGTCAGGAGGTTCACGACGGAGCGATGGGAGACCTCGACGCCTTTCGGCTTGCCGGTCGAACCCGAGGTGAAGATCACATAAGCGGTCCGGTCGCTCATGTCCGCGCATACCGGTAGTGCCTCCGGCTCCTGAGCCAGCGACCCGCGTTCGGTATCGAGGCGCAGCACTTTCAGACCGAGGGCCTCGATCGCAGGCGAGGGCGCCACATCGGTCAGCACCAACGACACCTGGGCTTCGGCCAGGATCATGCCAAGCCGCGCCGCCGGATGCGTGGGGTCGAGCGGCACGTAAGCGTGTCCCGCCTTCAGGGTGGCGAGCAACGCGACCAGCATGTCGTTTGACCGGTGCATCAGCACACCGATCCGCGCCTCTGCCGTGCCGGCCTCACGCCGCAACCGGCTTGCGAGTTGGTTGGCGCGACGCTGCAATTCGGCGTGGGTCAACGTATCGGCGCCGCACCGGACCGCGACACGATCCGGTGTGCGAGCCGCTTGCGCGGCGATCAGTCCGTCAATGGTGATCTGAGACGGATAGGCTGCCGCCGTGTCGCGCAGCGCCGCGCGCATCGCGGATTGCTCGGCAGGTGCAAGCAAGGGCAAGTGGCGGACTTCCTGATCGGGTTCGTTGGCGACCGCGTTCAGCACGGTGCGGAAATGTCCGATCCACCGCGCGATCGTCGCCTCGTCGAACAGATCGGTGTTGTAGTCCACGTCGATCCGCAGCCCCTGATCATGTTCGATCATGTTGAGGAACAGGTCGAAATTGGTGAACCGCTTCGGGTTCGGCGTCATCGTGACGTCAAGTCCGGGCATGGCGACGCCGTCGGCCATGCGCTCCAGGTTGAACTGCACTTCGACCAGGGGCAGCCGTCCCGGCTCGCGCGGTGGATCGAGTTTGCGGATCAGCGTGCCGAGCGTGAAGTTCTGATGCTCGTAAGCGTCCAGCACGGTCCGCCGCACTGTCCGCAGCAAGTCGGGCACGCGAGTGTCGTCCTGCCAGGTCGCGCGTAGCGGCAGGAAGTTCACGCAGTGACCGACGAGCACCGCGTCCGGCACCGCCGACTGGCCGGCGGACGGAATGCCCACGACCACATCGGTCGTGTCGGCGAGCCGCCCAAGCATCGCCTGGAATGCCGCGAGCAAAGTGACGAACAGAGTGCAGCCCTGGCGCGCGCCGGCCTTCTTCACCGCTGTGTAAAGCGCGGCATCGATGCCATCGCGATACGTCGCGCCACCGAACGATTTGTGCCGCGGCCGATGCCGGTCGGTCGGCAGCTCAAGCTCGGGCGGCAGCGTGGCGAATTGCTCGACCCACCAGTCTCCGGTGGCTTTTTCGACATGCCGAGCCTGTCCCGTCGCATACTTGCTGAATGGAAGCACGGGTTCCAGTTTCGCCGCGGCCCCGCCACGACGGGCAGCATAACCAGCCGCGAGTTCCGTCACGATGACGTTGATCGACCAACCGTCGCAAACGATGTGATGCGCGGTGAAAACGAGCACGTGCCGCTCGGCGCCCAATCGCGCGAGACGGGCGCGGAGCAGCGGGCCGGCGACGAGGTCGAAGGGCGTGCGCGCCTCTTCGTCCACCAGCGCGGCGAGACCGGCTTCACCGGAGGCTTCAAGATCGACAATCGGAATGTCGAGCGTCAGTCGCGGCATCACCCGCAACCGTTCGCCGGTCGGACTGAACACCGTCCGCAACGCGTCGTGCCGGGCGATCACATCGTTCAGTGCATCGGTCAGCGCGGCATGATCCAGCGTGCCGTCTAGCCTTAGGCTGATCCCCTCGTTGAACGCGCAAGACGCGGCATCGCCCAACTGGGCCGAGAGCCAGATTTCCGTCTGCGGCTCGGTGGGCTGAGCTTCGATCCAACCATCGACCATCACAGGTTCGGTCGGTGTCAGCATGTTGTCCGTCAGCATCTCGTGCAGGCTGTCGGCGAACGCGTCGGCGATGCGGTCGATCTCAGCTTCACCGTGTTCCGTCGTCAGGAACAACGGGAACCCGTCCTGCACATGGATACCGCGATCGCGCATGTGGAGCCACAACAGCGCACCGAACTTGTGTTCGGCGGAGAACCCGCAATACAGCAGACTGCCGAAGTTCTCGAAGCGGCTCTTGAGACCGGATCTCGCGAGTTCGGCGTTCAGCCGTTTGGCGAGGTCGCCGCCGATCGCGGCCAGCCGCTCCTGCAGCGCGGGCCCTTCGGCCTTCAGCCGCAACAATACCGCGTGCGCGGCCGCCAATGTCAGCGGATGACGAACGAACGTGCCGGCGAAGAACGTCGGCGCCACGGCAGGGTAGGAGTCGTCGCCGTACTGCCACTGGCCACCGTCCAGCGCGTCCATGAAGCGGGCCGTGCCGGCGAGGATCCCGATCGGCAAACCACCGCCGATCACCTTGCCGTAAGTCGCGAGATCCGCACGGATCCCGAATAGTGCCTGCATGCCGCCGGGATGCATGCGGAAGCCGGTGACCACCTCGTCGAACACCAGCGCTGTACCGGCCGCCGCCGTCACTTCGCGCAGGCTGCTCAGGAACTCCTTGGGCTGTAATCCCGGATGGCGGCTTTGCACCGGCTCGACGATGACCGCCGCCAGTTCATTGGCATGTGCGCGAACCCATTCGAGGCTCTCCGGCGTCGCGTAGGGCAGCACGACCATGTTCCCCACCGACTCCCGCGGAATCCCCGGAGCGATCGGCAGTGCCCTCGGCTCGCCGCCGCGCGCGCCCTTCACCAGCACTTCGTCGAACTGACCATGGTACCCGCCGCCGAACACAACCACCCGCTCGCGCCCGGTCACCGCGCGAGCGACCCGCATCGCGGCCATGACCGCCTCGGAGCCGGTGTTGCAGAAAGTCGCGCGTTCGTTGCCGGTCAATTCGCAAATCAGCGCCGCGACCTCGCCGGCCAGCGGCGATTGCGGTCCAATCGCGAAACCCTCGGCGAGCTGCGCGTTCACCGCGTCGACGACGAAATCGGGCGCGTGGCCGAAGAAGGTCTGGCCGTAGCCGTTGACCAGATCGACATACTCGTTGCCGTCGACGTCCCAGATCCTGGCACCCTTCGAGCGGGCGCAGATGATCGGGTACACCATTTCCTTCCATTCCGCGCGGAAGCCCGAGGCGGCACGCGGGTCGGCGAGAACCTGACGATCGTGCTGCGTGCGGCTTTTCGATCCGGCGGTGCGGCGCGTGTAACGCTCGGTCAGTGCCGCGATGTGAGCCAGTTGGGCGGGCTCCAACGTCGAGGAATTCGTTTGCGCGCCTGGACGGTAGGCGCTGAACCGCGACGGCGGTTCCGCGGCCTCGGAGGCCGCTGGGGCCGATGACGCCGCTGGCGGGGCCTCTGGCGCCCGGGCCGGCGTGGCCGCGGCAGGTGCTTGCACCGCCTTGGACGGAGCCTCTGGGCCGAGGCCTCTGACGGCGTTCAGTTGCTGGCTCATCAGCGCCTGCATCGCTTGCAACTGGTCGCGCAGCAGGTTCTCGATCAACGAGCCCGCGCCCATGGAAGCGCCGGGCAGAACTTCGTGCGCCGCCGGTCGAGCCGCCGCGACTGCTTGCGCCGGGGCGGGGGAGGGCGAAGCTTGCTCAGGGGGCAACACAGTGGCGGCATGGTCGGCCAGCACCGCGATGTTCGGCAGATCGTCGAGCAAATCGCGGAATGCGACGGTCAGCCCAAGCTCGCTTTGCAATTTCTGCGCGACCTGGCCGAGGAACAGTGAATCGAACCCAAGCTCGAGAAAGCTCGTCTCAGCGTCAGCGGCTGACAATGTCTCGCCGGACAGCGCTTCCAGGATCGCGGTGATCCGCTCGCGAAGCTTCGCGGCACGCATCGCGCCCGACGTTTGCTGATCGTTCGTGGTCATGTTGGTGGCTTCCGGCTCTGAAGGGGCTGGCGATGAAGTCTGTGGCGCCTCGGCGGCGTCGTGGGTGGCCAGGGGGGCGGCCAGGGGGGCGGCCAGGGGGGCGTGCTGTTGGACTGGAACCGGCGCGTCGATCCAGCACCGCTCCCTTTGAAAACGATAGGTCGGCAACGACGCGCGCCGCCGGTCGAACGGGGCATGCAGTGCCTGCCAGTCCGGACTGACGCCCGCGCACCAGAGCCTGCCCACCGCGTCGTTCAGGCAAATCAGATCGTCCTGAGCGCGCGCCGCGTCGGCCAGAGAGTTCACGACCACGAGGCCGCGCCCCGCTCCCTGCAGTGCGAGCGTTGTGAGTGCCCGGCCTGGGCCGGCCTCGAGCAGCACAGGCGTCGAGTCCGCCGTGAGTGTCGCCAGGGCGTCGGCGAAGCGAACTGGCTCCCGGCAATGCCGCGCCCAGTACGCCGCGCTGGTGGCCTCCTCGGTCGTGATCCAACGGCCGGTGACGCCGGAGACCCAGGGGAGTGCCGGCGGTATCAGCCTCACCTCGGCGACCCGAGCCTCCAGGGCCGGCAGAACGGGATCCATCATGGCCGAGTGGAACGCATGCGATGTGTGCAGGCGGCGTGCCGACACATTCTGGGCTGCGAGCACCGCCTCCAGCGCCTCGATCGCCTCGAACGTTCCCGAGGCGACGCACAACGCCGGTCCATTGACCGCGGCGATCGACACGCCCGGCCGGAGCAGCGGCACAAGCTGAGCCTCCGGCAGCCGGACCGCCAGCATCGTGCCGCGCGGCAGCGAGGCCATCAGTTGCCCGCGCGCGGCGACCAACCCCAGTGCATCTTCGAGACTCATGACGCCCGCGAGGCATGCCGCGACGAACTCCCCGACGCTGTGCCCGATCATCGCCGCCGGCGTGACGTTCCAGCTGATCCACGTCTGGGCTGTCGCATACTCGACGGCGAAAATCGCCGGCTGCGCCAGAGCCGTCGTCAGCAGTGGATTTTCCTCGTCGGCGAGCTTCTCCGCCGGATAAAGCAGCGTCTTCAGGTCCAGCCCGAGCAACGGTCGCAGGATCTCCGTGCAGCTATCGATCGCGTCGCGGAACACTGGCACGTGCTCGTAGAGCGCCTGCCCCATCCCGGGATATTGCGCACCCTGGCCAGGGAACATGAACGCGACGGGCGGCGCCGGCTCGCGCGCGACCATCGGTTTGATGGTGGTCGCCTCCAGCGCGGCGATGGCGGACTCGCGATCGCCGCAAGCGACCGCGAACCGGTGCGAGAAACCGCGCCTTCCGGTTTGCAGAGTGAACGCGACGTCGGCCAACGGTTGCTCGGGATGGACCCGCAGGTGCTCGGCCAGCGCGTCACACGCCTCGCGAAGCGGTGCTTCGCCACGCGCCGAAACCATCAGGACCTGAACCGGGGACGCTTCGTCGGCAGGCCCAGGAGCGGGGGCTTCTTCGAGAACGGCGTGGGCGTTGGTTCCGCCGACACCAAGCGCGCTGACACCGGCTCGCCGCGGCACCGGACCGGCGGTCCAATCGGTGAGAGCGGCGTTGACGTAGAACGGGCTCCCCTCGAGGCCGAGCCGAGGGTTCGGCCGCTGGAAATGCAGCGTCGCCGGCAGCCGGGAATGATGCAATGCGAGCGCTGTCTTGATCACGCCGGCCACCCCAGCCGCGGCATCGAGATGGCCAATATTGGTCTTGACCGAGCCCAGAGCGCAGAACGCCGTTTCCTCGGTTTCGGCGCGGAAAACCTGTGTCAGCGCGGCCACCTCGATCGGGTCGCCAAGCGGCGTGCCGGTGCCATGGCATTCCACGTAGCTGATCGAGCGTGGCGATACGCCCGCGATGGCCTGAGCGGTCGCGATGACGGTCGCCTGGCCGTCCACGCTCGGCGCGGTGAAACCGACCTTGCCCGCGCCGTCGTTGTTGATCGCCGAGCCTCGGATAACAGCGTAGATGCGATCGCCATCCAGCAGCGCGTCTTCCAGGCGCCGTAACAGGACGACGCCGACGCCACTGCCGAATATCGTTCCGCTCGCGGCTTCATCGAAGGCGCGGCAATGCCCATCGCCGGACACCATGCCGCCGGCCTGATGCAGGTAGCCGCGCCGTTGCGGAAAGGTGATCGATGCCCCGCCGGCGAGCGCCATGTCGGATTGGTAAAGCATCAGGCTCTGACACGCCTGAGCGATGGCGACGAGCGACGTCGAGCAGGCCGTATTCATCGACACGGCGGGCCCGCGCAGGCCGAGCTTGTACGCCGTGCGGGTCGCGATGAAATCTCCGCCGCCCACCAGCATCGGATAATTGCCGACCTGGAAGTTGTTGGTGAAATCCTCGATCGTCGCACGGTCCTGGCAAACGTGGCGCAGGAAGTAGGTGTTCATGCTGGCGCCGGCGAAAACACCGATCGCGCCGCCGTAACGGGACGGATCGTGACCGCCGTCCTCCAGCGCTTCCCAGGCGCATTCCAGGAAGACGCGCTGCTGCGGATCGGTCAGCGCCGCTTCGCGCGCGTGCATGCCGAAGAAGCCGGTATCGAACCGGTCGACGTCATCCAGGATCGGCCGCGCCGGGACGTATTCCGGTAGCTCCCGGATCGCGGCGTCGAAGCTATCTTCCAGTTCTCCCGGTTCGAAGCGGGTGATCGATTCGACGCCGTCGCACAGGTTGCGCCAGAAAGTCGCGATATCCGGAGCCCCCGGGAAGCGGCACGCCATGCCGATGATCGCGACCGCTCCGGGCGGGATCTCCCGCATTGGAATTTTGTTCATTGTCCCCGCGCCTCCCGTAATCTCCGCAACGCCTCGGCGCCCTGGCTGGCACGCCGAGCGGCCGTCACCAGCGTGGAGCGCGCTGGATTGTTACCGGAGGGGACATGGTCGTTTGAGGGAACATTGTCGTTTGGCGATCGCATCGGTGAATTCCGTAGCCAAATGTCCGCGAGCGCCTGCTCGGTTTGGTTGGCTGGCGCGAGTACCGGCCCGGACGCCGGCGGCGGCAAACGCGAGCGGTCGACCTTGCCATTCGCGTTGAGCGGCAGTTCCGGCAGCACGATCAGGGCCGACGGCACCGACCACTCGGGCAGGGCGGCGCGCAAACCGTCCATGACACCGTCGGGCGACCCGGCGATGTAGGCGACCAGTCGCTTGCGCCCAGGAGTGTCTTCGCGAAGGAGGACTATGGCGTCGCGAACGGTTGGCTGGCGGCGTAGCGCCAACTCGATTTCGTCGAATTCCACCCGATGCCCGTTGATCTTCGCCTGCCGGTCGAGCCGTCCGACGAACAGTAGCACGCCATCCGGACGCCGGCGCACCAGGTCTCCGGTCAGATACATGCGCGCGCCCGGTGTCTCCGCGAATGGATCGGGCACGAACTTTTCCGCCGAAAGCTCCGGCTGGCCGAGATAGCCGAGTGCGACGCCGCTGCCGCCGGTGCACAGCTGACCTTCGACGCCATCAGGCACAGGCTGCATCGCCGCGTCGAGAACATGCGCCGTGCTGCCCGCGATCGGCCGCCCGATCGGCACCGAGCCGCCCTCGAGATCGGCGAGCGTGATCGTATGGCAGCAGGTGAATGTGGTGTTCTCGGTCGGCCCGTAGCCGTTGATGAGCCGGCAGCCGGGTGCCGCTTCCAGCAACGCGCGGACATGCGTCGGCGACAGCACGTCGCCGCCGGCCAAAAGCTGGCGCAATCGACCGAGGGCGTCGATACGATGATCGACCATGAGATGAAACAATCCGGCGGTGAGCCACATCGTGGTCACCCCGTGATGCGCGATCGCGTCGGCGATGTCGTTCAGGGTAGGCCGCGCGTCCGGCAGGATCGCGAGTTTCGCGCCGTGCAGCAGGCTGCCCCAGATCTCGAACGTGCTGGCGTCGAACGCGAGCGGCGCGAGTTGCAGGAAGACCTCCTCCGGCCCGAAGCGGGCGTAGCCGGTGCCGATCACCAGGCGCACGATCGCCCGGTGCGGCACGAGCACGCCTTTCGGCCGCCCGGTCGAACCCGAGGTGTACATCACATAAGCCGGGTCTTCGGGAGTGAGGTTATCCGGCAGCGGAGCGGTGCTTTCAGCCGTTGCTTCCAACGATGTCAGTATGGGAACCGGCGAGCCGGCGAATTGTCCGGTCAGCAGAGTGGGGTCGGCGATGATGCGGACAGGGTCGCTGTCGGCGACCACCGCCGCGAGTTGTGCGGCGGGATAAGCCGGGTCGAGCGGCACGAAAGCACCGCCGGCCTTCAGCACCGCCAACATGGTCACGATGGCGTCGATGGACCTCGGCAGCAGCATGGCCACCCTTGTCCCGCTCGAGACACCCTGGCCGCGCAGGTAGCGCGCCAGTTGATTCGATCGCGCATCCAGCTCGGCGTAGCTGAGGGAGGTGTCGCCGCAAACGACCGCCGGCGAGCCTGGCGAGCGTACCGCTGCATCCTCGAACAGTGCGTGAACCGTCATCGCGGAACGCTCAGCCGGATTGGCGTGGTGTGCTTCCATCCGGTTTGCCGTTTGGTTCAAAGCGACGCCGGCTCGCTCACGCCGGCATGTTTTTGGTCGCGCCAGGCGGAACGAGCGCGCCGGTAAGCGTCGCGTGCGAGCATCGAAAACCCGCCAAGCGGGTTCTTGACCCGATCCAACAGCGGCGACTGGAACGGCGGCGTCGGATTGAGGCCAAGCCGCCGCAGCAAGTAGTTGGCGCGGTAAATGTTCCCGCGCTCGGTTTCCGGGCAGATGAAATTGATATTGACACTGACCGAGACATTGTCGCCGTTGCGGATCCAGTGCGGCGCGTTGATCGGGATATGCACGCCGTTGCCCGGTGCGAGCTGATAGACCGTGGCGCGATCCTGCAGGTGGGGCCGGTAGACCGGTGCGTTGTTATCTTTCGTCCAGAACGTTTCCACCTCGCTTTCCGGTACCACGTCGCGATCGCCCTGATTGAACAGGTTGATTTCCTTGCTGCCGCGAACCTGCAGCAGGAAGCCGCATTCCCGGTCCATGTGAAACGCCGTCACGCGCTTTGGCGAGGTAATGATGATAAGTGCTTCACGCTCCTTCATTCGCCGCGCCAGCGCCGGGCCTCCGGCGTTCAGGATGTCCGCCATGCAGGCGTCCAGCAGCGGTGCATACTCCGGGTCGAGATGGGCCCGCCGCAGGATGATCCACGCGTCCGCATGCTCGATCCGGCGGATCGCATCGGTGACCGAGAACCCGCACGCCGGGATGTCGTGCCACCGCTGACCGGGTTCGATCGTGCCGGCGTCGTAGTAAAGGTCGTCGGGCCGTGTCTCTGCCGTGGTCTGTGCGAGTGCGAGAAGCCGTGGCAGGTCGAACAGAGAGCTTCCGCTCAATCGATGTCCGAGCGCGAAATGGGCGCGATCGATTTTCGTGCGGAACTCCTGTTCGTTGAACAGAAGGACCTGACGGCCCGGAGTGTCCGCCGCGGCCGCCGGTAAGAATATCGAGTGTGCGTTCGGTGATTCGGAAGCCGCATCCCGTTCAAAAATCTGTGTGTCCACGACTATTGAGCCTCCTGAACCACCGGAGTGTGAAATGACGCGGCAACCGCCAGCTCCCGTGGCTGTGACAAGGTGAGCGGCTGAGACAAGATAGAAGGTACGGTATGGACAACTCTCACGGTTCGCTCGTCTGAAGTCGTCGCTAAAAATCCATCGCGGTCGCTGCCGTTCGGGCGCGCAACTCGGTGCACGTCCGTTTCCAAACCAGGGGGTCACAGATAGCTCTCGAATACTTACAAAATCCTTTCAGTCGAATACTTACAAAATCCTTTCAGTCGTCACTGCTTCACGCCCTGCCGCTAATTTAATTCCAAATCCCTGGAGTTTGCTTGATTCTGACGGCGCGCGGGCCGCCGCGTCAGGCAAACCAAGCCGTGGCGCGACGTCGGTCCATGGATCGTTTTCAGTCGGATCCCGACTTCTTGCCTGATCGAAATGGGCTCACTTTTACACTACCTACGGTAGAATAGTGGGAAAATGCGCCGCATCTGACGGCAAATACCAAGAGTTAATCAGCCGAATTCATCCGATGGTTGTAGATCCTGTCAAATGCACGCGTCGCGGCCCATCGAGGCGCGGATCACGGCAGACCTAAGACGCGAACATGAGACGGGCTCCGTCGATTTCAACACTAAATTTAAAAAATAATGCTTGCACACACGAACTGGATTCGTTGTATATCGGCGCCCAGTATCTTTTGAGACCATACGCGGCTCGAACGAAGGCGGCGGTGGTCGGATTGCCGAGATGACCGAGCGCAATTTTGGCGCTGCACAACGAATTATCGCTTCGATACGAGGTTGGTTTCATGTCAGTTATTTCAGCAATGAAAGTGTCCCCGAACGGGGGCATGCCGCCGCATTTTTCGGAGATGGCGTCCCAGAGATCGGGTCAGTTCGGGCTCGTCGACCGTCATGCCGCATGGGCACTTTTCACGGGTGATCTCGTCGCGCTCGCGGCCGGAATAGCGGGCTGCGATCTGATCGCGACGCAGACCCATTTGCCCGTTGAGGGCATCCATGCGCTGGCGAGCACGGTCTGGCTGTCCTCCTGGCTGTCCTGGGGCGCCATCGTGGCATTCGTTGCGAGCATCGCCGGCTTCACGATACGCGGACATTATAACAGTCGCATCCCGCTCCGCCTGGAAGCCGTGCAAATCGCGAAAATCGTCATGATCGCGACATCTCTGGGCATCCTCGTCCAATACTTTCTCAGTGGCGCTCTGCCGATTTCGGCTGTCCTGATGGTTTGGCTCGTATCCGTGCCGGTCCTCGTCGCCGGTCGGGCGCTGACGAAAACCATCCTCCTTCACACCGGCCTCTGGTCGATTAAGACCCTGGTCCTGGGTTCGCCTGACGCGGTCGAGACCGTGTGCGCTGCGCTCCAGGCGGACAAGCTGCTGGGTCTGGACGCGGTCGACGGTGCGGATCGGGACGTGCTCGCCGCCGCCGGTTTGAAACCCGGTCTGAGCGGACTCGTGAACCCGCAAGGCGCCGGCTTCATTCTGATCGCGCCCGGCAATCAGAATCCGCGGGTGGAACAGGAGCTTGTCGACGCGGTCGAGCGCACGTTCATCCCATACGCTGTTTTGCCGCCGATCCAGGAAGCTTCGCGCTCAACCACCAGTACACGTTGCTTCGGCGGCAAAGGCGTGCGGGTCCTTTTCGCACGACCGTTGAACAGTTCGATCAAGTCCGCGTTCGACTACGCCGCCGCCGCGGTCCTGCTGGTGTTTTTCCTTCCGGTGTTCGTCGGCATCGGCCTGCTGATCCGCGGCGACGGCGGTCCTGCGATCTTCACCCACAGGCGAATCGGCACCGGCGGCCGCCGCTTTCAATGCCTGAAGTTCCGCACGATGGTGATGAATTCCGATTCTGTGCTTCAGCGTCTGTTGAGCGCCGATCCGGCTGCCGCGGCGGAATGGGCCGCGACACAAAAGCTCCGTAACGATCCTCGGATCACGCCAATCGGACACATTTTGCGGAAGACCAGTCTCGACGAACTCCCTCAGCTTATCAACGTATTGCGTGGCGAAATGAGTCTGGTGGGCCCGCGGCCGATCGTCGACAACGAGGTTCCTCGCTATGGCGACCACATCAGCTACTACATGGAAGCGCGACCCGGCATGACCGGGCTGTGGCAGGTCAGCGGACGCAGCGAAACGACATATGAGGAGCGTGTCCGACTGGATGTTCGCTACGTCCGGGAATGGTCGATCTGGCAGGACATCGCCATCCTGTTGAAGACGGTTTTAGTGGTGATCCAACGCCGCGGCGCGGCGTGAGGGTCGGTTGGGAACGTAACGTCTACGTCATGGCCCGGCTCGTCCGGGCCACCGGTACCAGCACGGTGCCGCGATAGGTCCCCCGCACGAGGCGGGGGATGACGTGTTAGGTGACGGTGCCGGCGATGACGGGCAGTCACTCCGAGATCGTCGCCTCGATAATCTCCGCCATCTGCCGGGCGCCGGGATCCTGGAAGATTGACGAATGGTCGCCGGTGATCGGTATCACATCGAACCGGCCCGTCATGAACTGCTTCCACCCCTGCGTCGGATCGAGAAAGCGGCTCTGCGGCTCGTCGGTCGCGGTGAACAGAATGACGTGACCATCGTATGGTGCGGGATCGTAATCGGTACTGGCCGCTCGCAAGTGGTCCAGGATTTCTTCGTGGTATCGCCGGCCGGCCAGATGCTCCGCCACCGCGTCATCAGCGGACGCCGACTGCGATCCCCCAAGCTCACCAGTCACACGCTTATAAATATTGCGCCGGGACAGAAAGTCGCTCAGCGAGCGCTTGCCGCTCAGCAGCGTGGTGCAGTCGCTGACAATGGTATGCCAGCGATAGGATTGGCCAGCGAGCCAGGCTCGCGAGCGAGACAAGCGCCTCATATAACCTGGTACCCACGTATCGATCAGGACAACCAGGCGGACCTCGCGATTTCGCGCTCGCAACTGATGTGCCGCCTCCAGCGCGACGGCGCCGGCGATGCACCAGCCAAGCAGCACATACGGTCCGGTTGGATCGACGCGTTCGATCAGGCGGACATAAGCGGCGGCGATCTCCTTGAATGTCTGTGGCGGCTCCTGCTCGAGCGACGGATCGAACAATTGCAGGCCGGTGAAAGAATGCGCGGCCGACAGCCGGCGCGAAAAGATGTAGAACGCCCCCGTATTGCTGATCGCCATCAACTCCGGCTTCGTGGCGCCGGTGCGCAGCCTGAGGACGTGGTCGAACTCGAAAGCGGTTTGCGCCGGCTGCCGCAGCAACGCCGCGAGTTCGCCGATCGTCGCCGCCTGAAACAGGGACGCCAGACTGATCCGGCGCTCGAACTCCGTCTCGATCCGCGCGATCAGGCGCGCCGCGAGCAGAGAGTTGCCGCCCAGTTCGAAGAAGTTGGAAGCGGGAGTGATGTCGTGGACGCCGAGGAGACCGCGCCAGATCGCGACAAGACGGTGATGGATATCGTCGGCTGGTCCTGCCTCCTCGCCGCTCTCTGAGCCCGGCGCCTCACTTCCCTCTTCATCACTGGGCGCGGGCAGCGAACGGCGATCGATCTTCCCATTCAGGGTGCGAGGCAGAGCCGGCAGAAAACCAACAAACGACGGTACCATATAAGAGGGCAAGGACTGTCCAACCCACGCACGCAGCATGGATGCGGGAATTGACGCCTGTGCACCCATCGTGACATATGCATGGATTCCAGCTTCCCCGCTCGGATCGCGGCCGATTACGGCGACCGCATCGGTGACGTCGGGATGGCGAAGCAACGTCGCCTCGATCTCACCGAGCTCGATGCGGAAACCGCGCAGTTTGATCTGGTTGTCGCTCCTGCCAAGAAATTCCAGGTTGCCGGAACCGCGCAGCCGCACGAGGTCCCCTGTGCGATAGAGCCGCGCGGCGGGATCCGATCGAAATGGATCGCTTATGAACCGCTCTCGCGTAAGCTCGGGCTGGCCAATGTACCCCGCCGCGACCCCATCGCCACCGATCAACAGCTCGCCGGGGGCGCCAGGTGGAACGAGCGTCCCTTCCTGATCAGCGACATAGAATTGCGTGTTGGCGATCGGCGGCCCGATCGGCACAGGATCCGTCGAGGGCTCGACACGGAGGGCTGACGACCAGATCGTCGTCTCGGTCGGGCCATACATGTTCCACAACTCGCCGCCGGTATCGAGCAGCCGGTTGGCCAGTTTTCTTGGCAAAGCTTCGCCGCCGCACAGCATCTTCAACGGCGGATCGCCGATCCATCCCGCATCCAGCAGGAGTTGCCAGGTAACCGGAGTCGCCTGCATCACGGTCGCGCCACTCCGCCGCAAAACACGCAGCAGCTCGGTGCCGACGGTTTCGTGCTCACGTGCGATCACCAGCCGCGCGCCGACGATGAGCGGAAGGAAAACCTCCAGGGCCGCGATGTCGAACGCGACGGTGGTGACACTCAACAGCGTGTCGCCGGCTTGCAAGCCTGGCTTCTCACGCATCGCCCACAGCAGATTGACCAGCGAGCGATGACGGATCTGCACGCCCTTCGGCAACCCGGTCGAGCCGGAGGTGTAAATCGCGTAAGCGATGTCGTCCGGAGCAGCCGGCTGTCCGTGCGGCACGCCGCCGTCCTTAACATGCGAGGCAGGGGGCGCATCGATGGACGCATCGATCATCACGAGCGGCAACCCGGGCACGTCCACGCGCTCATGAAGATCCGAACGCGTGACGAGCGCCGCCAACGCGCCGTCTTTGACGACGTGGATCAGCCGAGCGGCGGGGTAGGCTGGATCGAGTGGCACATAGGCCGATCCGCTTTTGAGTACGGCCAGCAGCGCGACAACAAGGTCGGCCGAACGTTCCAGCAGCACACCGATCCGCTTGCCCGGCGCAACTCCCTGGGCTTGCAGCCTTTCCGCGAGCGTATCGGCCGCCGCGTTGAGTTCCTGATATGTCATCGTCCGCGGCCCGCAGACGACGGCGGTGGCATCCGGAGCCCTCGCCACCTGGGCTTCGAAAAGTTGCACGACAGTCTGATCGGCCGGGTAGGCGGCTTCGGTTCGGTTCCAATCGGTCAGCAGCGTCTGGCGTTCCGCCTCGGTCATGACGGGGATGGCCGAGATGGGACGCGCCGGATCGGCGGCGATGCCGCGCAGCACGGTTTCGAAGCGACGCAGCAGAGCGGTGACCGTGGCTTGCTCGAACAGGTCGGTGTTGTATTCGCAGGAGGCCCGCCATCCGTCCGGCCGTTCGACCATGAAGAAGTTAAGATCGTACAGCGCGCCAGCGGAACGCGAGGGCATGTCGACCAGCCGCAGCCCGCCATATGTTTCGTTCTGGATGAACGAACGCTGGAAGATGAAGTTGACCGAGAACAGCGGATTGCGGCTGAGATCGCGCTCGGGGTTAACGATCTCGATCACCCGCTCGAGCGGCATCTTCCGATGTTCGAACGCCAGCGAGACGCCCTCGCGCACGCGAGCCAGCAACTCGGGGAAAGTCGGCTGCCCCGACAGGTCGGTCCGCAGCACGAGCGTGTTGATGAACAGGCCGACGAGGCTCTCGACCTCCACATGATCGCGTCCGGCGACCTGGGTGCCGACCACGATATCGTCCTCGCCGCTTTGCCGTCGCAGCAGGACAAGCAGCGCGGCGAGCGCGGTCATGAACATCGAGCAGCCATGTTCGCGCGCGAGCGCGGCCACGCGGTTCGTCAGGCCACGATCGAGCAAAATTGAAACGATGTTGGAATTCGCGGTTTGCACTGGCGGCCGGGCGTGATCCGGCAACAGCTCGAAATGCCGCAGGCCTTTCAGTGAGCGTTCCCAGAATTTGGTCGCGTCCTCCAGATCGGACGATTCGAGAGCTTCGCGCTG
>JBEKGV010000124.1:0-8592 GCA_050012615.1 Acetobacteraceae bacterium
TGGGTCGGATGTCCGCGGGAAATGGCATTCTTACTGCTCCGTGTAATCCGTGGTCCTCCGTGTTTGAGTTTTGCTTACTTGCGGCGGTTGATGGCCGGGTCAAGCCCGGACATGACGCATGAATCGAGGTGTGCGCCCGAGGATGACGACAGAGAGCAAAATTGGCTGCCGCAACGCTTAAGCCGATGCTTCGCGGCTTGACGGGATCACCTCAGCCGTCACAGTGCTCCCGCGGTTGGCTCGATTGGATCGGGGCAGAGCCACCACGATGAACACCGGGGGTATGCGCGGATGGCGCGTTCTGCGAAGGCTCAATGGCTCGATCAATCAATCGTCGCGCGCCGCGGGACCGGGTGGGCGAAAAAGCCGATCCTGCATGACCTGACCGAAGCACTTCAGGGCAAATTCCATTACACCATCGGCCCTTATTCGGAACCTGTTCTGACCGTGGCGCCGGGCGATCGCATCCGTATCGAAACCCGCGATGCCTTTGAGGGGGCGATCCGCACCGAGCGCGACAAGCCGACGAAACGGCTGCGCATGCCGTTCGTCAACCCGCAGAACGGCCCCATCATCATCGAAGGCGCCGAACCCGGCGACGCACTCGCCGTGCACATCGAAAGCATGCTGCCGCGTGGGGAGAACCCGTGCGGCACATGCTGCATGATCCCATATTTCGGTGCGCTCACCGGGACCACGCTAACCGCGACACTCAACCCGCCGCTGCCGGAACTGACTCGCAAAATCCACGTCGACGAAAAGCATGTACGCTGGAGCACACGTGTCACGTTGCCCTACAATCCGCATATCGGCACGCTCAGTACGTCGCCCGAGATTGATTCGATCAATTCGCTGACGCCTGACTCGCATGGCGGCAACATGGATCTTCCGGATATGGGGCCTGGCAGCATCACCTACCTTCCGGTGCGCACCGCCGGGGCGCGTCTGTTCATCGGCGATGCGCATGCCTGCCAGGGTGACGGCGAAGTCTGCGGGACGGCGGTCGAATATCCCTCGACCACCACGATCCGGGTCGACGTCATCAAAGGCTGGACGTTGGAATGGCCACGCCTGGAGCGCGAGGACTTCATCATGACGATCGGCAGCGCCCGCCCGCTCGAGGACGCCACACGCATCGCCTATCGGGAACTCGTGCTTTGGATGGAAGCGGAGTACGGCTTCGATCGGTGGGACGCTTACATGATGCTCAGCCAGTGCGGCCGGGTGCGCCTCGGCAATTTCGTCGATCCAAAATACACGGTCGGGGCCGGCATCCTGAAAACTTATCTGGCGTGACCGTCAACCAGGAGAGGACATCATGGATCTCGGGCTCGCGGGCATGAAAGCGTTGGTTACCGGCGGCACCAAAGGCATCGGCCGCGCGGTGGCCGAGCACTTCGCGGCGGAAGGTGCGGATGTCGCGATTTGCGCGCGGGACGCCGAGCAGGTGAAGGACGCGGTGGCGGCTCTGGCGTCGCGCGGCGTGCGGGCCACAGGGGGTGCGCTGGACGTCGCGGACGGACCGGCGCTGACAGGTTGGGTGCGGGATGCGGCGGGTGAACTCGGCGGTCTCGACATCGTCGTGTCCAATGTCTCCGCGTTGGCGATCGGCCAGGATGAAGCGTCGTGGCAGGCTGAATTTTCCACTGACATGATGGGCACGGTGCGCGCGGTCAACGCCGCGATGCCGTTTCTTGAGCAGTCCAAGGCCGCCTCGATCGTGGTCATCGCTTCCGTCTCCGGACGGGAAGTCGATTTCGCGGCCGGACCGTATGGCGTATTCAAGGCGGCGCTCATTCATTATGCGAAGGGGCTGTCGTATCAACTCGCCGGGCGCAACATCAGGGTCAATGCCCTGTCGCCGGGAAATACATATTTCCCTGGCGGGGTCTGGGAAAAGATCGAGCATGGCAACCCGGAATTGTTCGAACAGGCTATGGCGCTGAACCCGACCGGACGCATGGGACGGCCGGAGGAAATGGCGCGGGCCGTGGTGTTCCTGGCAAGCCCCGCGGCGAGTTTTATTACGGGAACGAACCTTGTAGTGGACGGGGCGTTGACTCGCGGGGTGCAGTTCTGAGGGCCCGCGATAACGAATCGCGGCGCGGTGTTAAATTCCAAGCGTGTCCAGGCGAATGACCCTTACCTCCGCCCCCGCCGGCAGCGAAGGCGCATGCGGGGCTCGCAACACAAGGGCATCCGCCAGCGCCAGCCTGCGCAGCATCGCTGAATCCTGAACGGGAAACGGCGTGACCACCAACCTCCCCTGCTCGTCCATCGTTACTGTCGCGCGTAAATGATCGGCTCGCCGATCGTTCTCCCTCACCGCGACACCAAGTATGGCCGACACGGTGGGAGGCGGTCCTCCGGGTAACCCCTGCATCAACGCCAGCGCGGGCAGCAGGAACAGCGCCGCGCAGACGATCGCCGAGACAGGGTTCCCGGGTAGACCGAGAACCGGCACGGCCCCCATCTTCCCGAACAGCAATGGCTTCCCCGGCCGCATCGCGATTTGCCAGAAATCCACGACCAGGCCTCGGGTTTGCAATCCTGAGATAACCAGATCGTGGTCGCCGACCGACGCGCCTCCCGTCGTCACCAGCAAATCGAACCCGGCAACCTGGTCGGCTACGGCAGCGATCGCCTCAGTCGTATCCTTGGCCACGGGCAGTATCGTTGGCGCGCCTCCCACCGCGCGCACCAATGCCGCGAGCGCGTGGGAGTTGGAACTGACGATGCCGCCGGACGGGATCGGTTCCCCCGGCATCGCGATCTCATCCCCCGTCGCCAGGATCGCCACCCTGGGCCGCCGGTGCACGCTGAGCCACGGGTGATTGGCGGCGGCAGCGAGCCCCACGTCCCGCGCCGTCATGTGCCGGCCGGCCGGGATGACTGAATCGCCTAGTGAGAAATCCTGGCCGGCGCGGCGGATGTGACGGCCTGAGGTGACCGCCTCTGTCACTACGACGGTATCGCCGGAACGTTCGGTGTCCTCCTGCAGCAGGATCGCGTCGGCGCCCGCTGGCACGACTGACCCGGTGAACAGGCGCACGGTCTGACCTGGGCCGACGGAGCCCTCGAACGGATGACCCGCGGGCGCGGCGCCGATGACGCGCAACGACGCGTGCAGTGTTCCATCGGCGGCTCGCAATGCATAGCCGTCCATGGCGGAGACATCCGAAGGCGGCTGGGTCAGGCGGGCGATCACCGGCTCGGCGGTCACCCGGTTCCAGGCATTGGCGAGCGCAACGATTTCCGCCGGCATGGGGTTCAGGGTCGCAAGGATGCGGGTGCGGGCCTCTTCGACGGAGATCGTGGCGGATTGGGGCATGGTGCGGGCTTTCGAGGGCATTGTCGTCGACTATCCTACATCCGAATGGTTTGTCGGTCACCGAGACGGGGCTATCGTTCGGGTGGCAACGAAAAGGAGGACGTTGTGAACGAGATCGTTGTTTACGGAGTTCCCGGCAATCCGTTCGTGCCGTCTGTTCGGATGGGCTTGACCCCTGAGGGACGGGGTTGGCTGGAGGGCACATCGCTTGCGAAGTGGTTGGCCCGGATGAACCAACGTCCCAGCATGTCGCGAACACAACGTCCGGAGAGTTTGAGGGCGGTCGCGTGAGGACATCGACGTCAAATGGCATCCCCGGCTTGTGCGGCTATAGATGCTCGGGTCAAGCCCGAGCATGACGAATCACAAGCCTGGGCCATGACGTCGTCAAGCCTGGGCCATGACGTCGTCAAGCTTGCGCCATGACGTCGTTACGCCTGGGAAAACTCCCCGGACTTTCCGCCGGCCTTATGCACGACACGCAGCCCTTCGATCCGCATTCCGCGATCGACGGACTTGCACATGTCATAAACAGTCAGCGCCGCGACGCTGACTGCCGTCAGCGCCTCCATCTCCACGCCGGTTTGGCCAGTCGTGCGAACGGTGGCGGAGATCTCGATCGCATTCGCTGCCTGGTCGGGGGTCAAATCCACCACAACAGCGGCGATCGGCAATGGATGGCAGAGCGGAATGAGATCGGACGTCCGCTTCGCCGCCATGATCCCGGCGATACGCGCCACACCCAGCACGTCACCCTTCTTGGCGGTGCCAGCCTCGATCATGGCCAGGGTCGCCGCAGCCATGACAACCCGAACCTTGGCAGTCGCCACCCGGTCGGTGACCGCTTTGGCCGACACGTCGACCATCACCGCGTTGCCAGCCTGATCGAAATGCGTGAAGCCGTCGCTCATTACCGTATCCCGCGGTCTTACCGTATCCCACAGTCGCCGAGGAGCGCCTGCACGGCGGCCGTGACGTCGTCCTGCCGCATCAGGCTCTCGCCAACCAGGTAACAATTGGGGCCGACCGCCGAGAGGCGGCGAAGATCGGCCGTGTCCCGGATCCCGCTCTCGGCGATCAGAAACCGGTCGGGGGGAACCAGAGGCGCCAACTCCTCGGTGATCGCGAGGTCGGTCCGCAGCGTGCGTAAGTCTCGATTGTTGATGCCGATCAGCGAAGTCTCGAGGCCCAGTGCACGGTCGAGTTCGCGTTTGTCGTGAACTTCGACCAGGACGTCCATGTCCATATGTCTGGCCAACGCTTCGAGCTCGCGCGCGTCGGTGTCGCTCAGGCAGGCCATGATCAGGAGGATGCAATCGGCGCCCATCGCACGACTTTCGAGGACCTGCCAAGGATCGAGGATGAAGTCCTTGCGCAATACCGGCAAATCGACCGCCGCGCGAGCAGCGCGAAGATGCTCGGCCGTACCCTGGAAGTACTTCTCATCGGTCAGGACCGACAAGCATGCGGCACCGCCATCGCGATAGGCGCGGGCCAGCGCGGCCGGGTCGAAATCCGGCCGTATCAGACCGCCTGAGGGCGAGGCTTTCTTGATCTCGGCGATCAGGCCGTATTTGCCGCGGACCGTCGCGTCCTTGAGCGCGGCGCCAAAGCCGCGCGGTCTGTCGCCCCGGGCCGCGATTTTCTGGCGCAGGACCTCTGCCGGGGTTTTCGATTTCCGGGCGGCGATCTCCATGCGCGTGTTGGCACATATCCGCAGCAGAACGTCCGGTAAGAAACTGGAATCGTTGGGCATTGAGCCTCCCGTGGGATCAGGCCGCCGTCGATGTGCGTCGCATGGTTTCCAGAACGTTCAACGCCGCGCCTGATACGATCGCGCGCTCGGCCTGGGCCACGCCTTCGCGCAAGTCCGTGGCTCGGCCGGCGACGATCAGAGCGGCGGCGGAATTAAGCAGGATGGTGTCACGATAAGCGCCTATCGAGCCGCGCAACACACCTAGCAGTGCGTCGGCGTTGAACGCGGCGTCGCCACCTTTGATCGCGGCGACTGGTGCTCGGGTCAGTCCGGCGTCCTCCGGCTTCACCGAGAAGGTGCGGATCGAACCATCTTTCAAGGACGTGACCTGATTTTCACCGGCGACCGTCAGTTCATCCAGGCCTGATCCGTGCACCAACCAGGCCGACTCGTGACCCAGAGCGGCGAGGGTCTCAGCCATCGGGCGCGTCCAATCCGGGGAGAAGACGCCGGTCAGTTGCCGCTTCACCCGAGCCGGGTTCGATAGTGGACCCAAAATGTTGAATATCGTTCTTGTCCCGAGCTCGACCCGCGGGCCGGCGGCGTGGCGCATGGACGGATGATGGCGCGGGGCGAACAGGAAAACGGCACCGACCTCGCGCAAAATGACCGGAAGCTGGTCCATCGGCGCATCGATGTTCACGCCGAGGGCGGTCAGCACATCGGCGCCGCCCGTGAGCGAAGACAGGGCCCGGTTGCCGTGCTTCGCCACCGGCACCCCAAGCGATGCCACGACAAATGTCACGGCCGAGGACACGTTCAACGTGCCCGCTCCGTCGCCACCGGTGCCGCAGACATCGATCGCCCCTTCGGGCGCATCGATCGATGTCATGCGCGCGCGCATGGCGCGGACGGCGCCGGTGATCTCGGGCACTGTCTCGCCGCGGATGCGCATCGCCATCAGCAGGGCACCGATCTGAGCCGGAGTCGCGTCACCGGACATAATGATGGTGAAAGCGATCTCGGCTTCGTCAGCCGACAGGGTCTCCCCGGCGGCGAGTTTCCCGATCGTGGCTTTCAAATCTTGCGACATTCGGGCCTGGGCGTCAGGCGGCGCGAGCGGGCGCGTTGGAACCCCGCGCGATGGCGAGGAAATTGGCCAGGATACGGTGGCCATGCTCGCTGGCGATGCTTTCCGGATGGAACTGGACGCCATGGATCGGCAGGTCGCGGTGACGCATCGCCATGATCAACCCATCCTCGGTCCAGGCACTGGGCACCAACGAGGCTGGCAGAGTATCGCGAGCGACAATCAGGCTGTGATAGCGGGTGGCCGAGAAAGGACTCGGCACGCCCTCCAGAATACCGGTGCCGTCATGCGAGATCGCGCTCAACTTGCCGTGCATGGGCAGTGGCGCCCGGACGACCTGGCCGCCAAAAGCCTGGCCGATCGCCTGATGGCCGAGGCAAACGCCCAGGATGGGAACCTTGCCGGCGGCGGCTTTGATGAGGTCGAGGCAGATTCCCGCCTCGTTCGGCGTGCAGGGCCCAGGGGACAGGACGATCGCTTCGGGATATCGCGCGAGAGCGTCTGCGACCGTCAGCTTGTCGTTGCGTACGACTTCGCACCTGCCGCCAACATCGCCGAGGAAGTGGACAAGGTTGAAGGTAAAACTGTCGTAGTTGTCGATCAGCAGGAGCATGGCCGCATCCTTGCTCCGCCGTCATGCGATGGTCAACGGTGGCGCCACTGCTGACCACAGCCAGAGCGTGAGCCTCGATGCCTGCGAAGCCCCGCCAGGGATTCTGGGTACTAGCCCCCGGCCTGGCACATTGCCTGTCGCATCTCCTCGGGTGGCACGTCGCGGATATGGGTCGCGACTGACCAGCGGTGGCCGAACGGGTCCTCAAGCTGACCGTAACGATCGCCCCAGAACATGTCCGCCACCGGCATCCTCACTTTCGCTCCGGCCGCGGCGGCCTGGGCCGCGAATGTGTCGACATCGCCGACGTACAGATGGATCGTGACCGGTGAGCCTTTCAGTGCGCTCGGGCCGAGCGCACCGTATGCTGGCATCTCGTCGGTCAACATGATAACCGAGTCACCGATACGAACACTCGCGTGCAGGAGTTTTCCGTCCTGCCCAGGCATGCGTGACAGCTCCACGGCGTTGAAGGCTTTCTTGTAAAACTCAATGGCGTCCGCCGCGCCGGCGCAGATCAGGTGCGGGGTTACTGTGTGCATGCCGTTCGGAATGGGCTGTACGTGTGTTGTGCTCATCGATTTGCCTCCTGGGTTGTAACATCATCGGATTGGCCCAAAAGCACCTCCAGATAACGCCGCAAATGCGCCAGGCTCTCGGCGGCAACACGAGGACTTTGCTTTGCCTTGGCGAAGATGAACGCGCCTTGCAGGACGGCCTGCATGAAGTAGCCGACGCTCTCCGCGGCCCAGGTCGCATCGGGAGCGTATCGTTGCTTTGCCGCTTCGATGTCTCGCGTCAGCATCGCCACGTGCTCCGTCATTCCCTGGTCGCAGGCGGCGCGGATATCCGGGTGCGTCGCGTAGGTTTCCTGTACCATCGTGCCCATCAGGCAGGTGAACTCCGCGATGTCCCGCTGAAGCATCGAGATACGGAGATCGACATAGCCCAGTACACGATCTCGAGGGTCGGCCTTCGCGGTGTATGGAGCGGAGCCGAAGATCGTTTCGGCTGCCTCGCCAAACTGTTCAATCGCCGCGATGCCGAGTTGTTCCTTACTTGCGAAGTGGTGAAAGAAGCTGCCTTTCGTCACCCCCGCCGCCGCGCAGATATTGTCCACCGTCGTCCCCGAATACCCCTGGGCACGGATGACGTCCCGCGCGGCGTCGAGCAGTTTCGTCCGAGTGATGACATTTCGCGGGTTCGCCATTTTTCCGTTTATACCAACCAGTTGGTATCTTTTGATACGACCAGAGACGACCCTCGTCAAGCGCCCATCGATCAGCGCCGACGAGCATTTCGCGGAGGATGATGGACGGTGAAGCACAGTCTCATACCGGTCGCCAAACTAATTGAAATTTCGGCACTGTCACCCACACGCATCGTCCCCGGCCTTGATCCGAGGATCTCTGGCAGCATTGTGCGGCGACGGATGGAACACCGGTGGCACAACCGTCATCGGGGAGGAGATTGTGCTGAATTAACAATAGCTTAGGGAACCACATCATACAACGTTGTTTGGCCGCAGCCGACATAGCGCCGCGTCCGCGTCGCTCTCGATTTGTACTGTCGCATGGCCAATGCCAAACCGCTGCCGCAGTTCCGTCGCCAGATCGTGCGGACGCCGATCCTCGGGTTCGTCGCCGTAGACCAGGTGGGCGGTCAACGCCGTTTCCGTCGTGCTCAAAGCCCAGATGTGAAGATCGTGCACCTCCGTCACCCCGGGCAATCCCAGCAACCAATTGTGGACGGCGGTTTGCGAGACACCCTCTGGCACCGCGTCCATCGCGAGATTGGCGGCCTCACGCAGCGCGGACCACGTGCCGTGGATGATCAAGACGGCGATCGCCAGGCTGGTGACG
>JBEKGV010000125.1:0-8588 GCA_050012615.1 Acetobacteraceae bacterium
CGGTGCAAAACCCCGAGATGGCGGTCGACGAAATCAACCGCGTCGCTCCCGACAAACGTTTCGTTCAAGTGCTGATGCTCGTGATGGGCGAGATGCCGTTGGGCAAACGTCATTACTGGCCCATCTACGCGGCAGCGGAGAAGCATGGGTTGCCGATCGGCGTCCACGCCGGTAGCGCCTATCGCCATCCGGTCACATCGTTGGGCTGGCCGACCTATTACACCGAGGACTACGCGGCACAGGCCGCGGCGTTTCAGCAATGTCTGTCGAGCCTCATTTGTGAAGGCGTGTTCACGAAGTTTCCCGACCTGAAAGTCGTGCTGCTGGAGTCCGGCTTCACCTGGTTGCCGGCCCATCTCTGGCGGCTGACGAAATTCTGGCGCGGGTTGCGGATCGAGGTGCCGTGGCTCGATCGCGCGCCGGCCGAGATCGTGAAGTCGAACGTTCGACTGACCATCCAACCCTGCGACGCGCCGCCGAGCGAGGACATGTTTCATAAACTGATGGAGCACATGGACAGCGACGAACTCCTGCTGTTCTCGACGGATTATCCGCACTGGCAATTCGACGGCGAGGACGTGCTGCCGCCCGGGCTGTCGCGGGAAATGGTGCGCAAGATCATGATCGATAATCCGCGCGCGACATACTCGAGGCTGGCGGCATGACGACGCCGGAAAGCCCATCCGCCGCGGATGTCTGGCCCGCGCTGCCGTACGCGGAGTGGGCGGATACGTGCTCGACATTGCATCTCTGGACCCAGATCGTGGGGAAGATCCGGCTCGCGCACACGGCGACCGTCAATCATTGGTGGAACGTTCCGCTCTACGTAACCGGCCGGGGCCTTACGACCTCCTTGATGTGCCATGGTGAGCGGGGCTTTCAGATCGACTTCGATTTCATCGATCATCGTCTGAATATCCTGACCAGTGCCGGAGAGAGTGAGACGATTGCTCTGGAGTCGCGCAGCGTCGCCGAGTTCCACGCCGAACTCATGGGCCGGTTGGGCGGCATGGGCCTTGAAACCCATATCTGGACAATGCCGGTCGAGATACCGGATGCGATCCCGTTCGATCAGGATCATGTCCACGCGTCCTATGACGCCGATTATGTCAATCGGTTCTGGCGGATTTTGGTGCAGGTGGACCGGCTGCTTAAGTTGTTTCGCTCGCGATTCTCCGGCAAAGTCAGTCCCGTGCATTTCTTTTGGGGAAGTTTCGATATGGCGGTGAGCCGGTTCTCCGGCCGTGTCGCGCCTGAGTTGACCAGCAATTCGCCCAATCTTGGGGCCTGGGTCATGCAAGAGGCTTACTCGCACGAGGTCAGCAGTTGCGGATTTTGGCCCGGCAATGGCGGCTACGGGCGGGCGGCGTTTTACGCCTACGCCTATCCCGAGCCAGCGGGCTTTGGACAGCGTCCGATTGGTCCCGACGCGGCGGGGTACGACCCCGACCTTGGGCAGTTCCTGCTGGCTTATGACGCGGTGCGTCAGTCTCGGACGCCGGATGATGATGTCATGCGGTTCCTCCAGGGGACGTATGAGGCGGCGGCCGACCTCGCGAAATGGGACCGGGCCGCGTTGGAGCGCGGTGAAGACCGAAACAGGCGCTGACCCTGGGGCCGATCTGGGCGGGCGATCGATCCTGGCATTCGCCCATGAAACAGGGCATGCTCACCGCCAACGAACCAATCCCGCCTGACGGAGCAAGTCCGAATGAACGTTCAGGTTATCTCGCGGCCGCTGCCGGCTCCGGCCAACGCGTCGAAACTCGCCACCGCGGACTGCGACATCCATCCGCAACGCAGCAGCGACAAGGCGCTCCACCCGTATCTGGAGCAGCGCTGGATCGAGCACATGCAAATGTTCGGGGCCCGTCCCCGGCAGGCGTATCAAAGAGGGCCGGCCTATCCGAAGGGCCAACCCAACGCCTCCCGCCGCGACGCCTATCCGCCGGAGGGGGGCCGCCAGGGCAGTTCTCTGTCGTTCATGCAAAAGCAGTTGCTGGACCAGAACAACTGCGTGCTCGGCATCCTCAATCCAACGGGCGACAACGGCCAATCGTATCAGAACCGCGAGTTCGGGGCGGCGATCTGCCACGCCATGAACGAATGGGTCCTGCACGAATGGCTGGAACCTGAACCGCGCCTTAAAGGCTCAATCGTGGTGCCGTACGAGGACGCCGACGCGGCGGTCGCCGAACTGGAAAAATACGCCGGCGACCCGCACTTCGCTCAGGTGCTGATGCTGAGCCGGACCAGCGAGCCGCCGGGACAGAAGCGCTACTGGAAGCTGTACGAGGCCGCGGCAGCCGCCGGTCTCCCGATTGGCGTGCACGCGTTCGGCTTTGGCGGGTATCCGGTCAGCGGCTCCGGCTGGCCGTCTTACTACATCGAGGACATGGTCGGGCACGCCCAGTCGAGCCAGGCATTTCTGACGTCGATGGTGATCGAGGGGGTGTTCGAGCGTATCCCAGACTTGCAGGTTGTTTTGGTTGAGGCCGGGTTCGCGTGGCTGCCGTCGCTGTCCTGGCGGCTGGACAAGATCTGGAACCGCCTCCGCGTCGAGACGCCGCATCTGAAGCGCCTACCGTCGGAATACATCCATGAGTCGGTCTGGCTGACGACTCAGCCAATGGAAGAACCGGCGAAGCGCGAGCAAGTGCTGGATGCGATCGACTGGATCGGCTGGGATCGTCTGCTGTTCGCAACCGACTATCCGCATTGGGATTATGACGATCCCGACATGGTGCTGCCGATGCCGCTGCCCGAGCAAAAGCGGCGCGACTTCTTCCTGAACAACGCCGCGAAGCTGTATCGGCAAGGCTGAGGTGAGCGATCCGGCCGGCGAAGCGCTCGCCGCGGCGCGCGGGCTGGAGCCACTTGTCGTGGCAACGCGGGATCGGTTCGATCGCGATCGGAGCCTGCCGAGCGAACTTGTCGATGCGATGCAGGCGGCGAACTTGTTCCGCATGTGGTTGCCGCGCTCGCTCGGCGGCGCGGAACTCGACCCGCTCAGTTTTCTGACGGTCATTGAGGAATTGTCGCGTTTCGACGGCTCGATGGGTTGGTGCGCCGTCATCCCCGCCGGATATGCCAGGCTGTCCGGTTCGCTGGACGAGGCCGTCGCGCGGCTTATGTTCAACGGCCCAGGGCGGGGCATTCTTGTGGGCACGCTGAACCCTACGGGGAAGGCGGTCGCCGCTCCAGGCGGATATCTGGTCAACGGCCGATGGAGCTATGGCAGTTTCATCGCCTATGGCGACTGGGTGCTTGGCAACTGCATCACTCATGACGCGTCCGGGCCTCGGCGGGCGGAGGATGGTGGACCCGAGTTCCGGCTGTGTCTGTTCCCGCGCGAGGCTGTCGAAGTGTTCGACATTTGGCATGTCGGGGGACTTCGCGCGACGGGCAGCAACGACTTTCAGGTGACCGATGTGTTTGTGCCGGAATCGCACACAATTCCGTTGCCCGGGTTTCAGCCGCCACCGATCCAGGCGGGACCGCTTTACGCGATACCGATGACCAGCACGTTCGTGAGCTGCATCGCGACGGTCATGCTCGGCATCGGCCGAGCCGCGATCGAGGCGTTGATCGAGATCGCCGCTTCGAAGGTCACGGCCGGCACGACGACGGCACTGCGCGACAAACCTTTGGCGCAGGCTGACCTCGCACGGGCCGAGGCGCTGCTCCGCTCTGGCCGCGCCTTCATGTTCGACGAACTCGGGAAAATGTGGGTGAACGCTCAGGCCGGGCGGTCCATATCGATACAAGAACGAGCTGAGGTGAGGCTGGCGGCGGTACATGCCGCGCAAAACGCGATCAAGGCGGTAGACCTGATGTACGAACTGGGAGGCGGCGCTTCATTGTTCCAGGGCGGGCGGCTGGAACGCTGCTTCCGCGATATCCACGCGGCCGGCCAGCATGTGGCTGTGGCTCCGCTCGCCAACATGGAGCCGTTGGGCCGCGTGTTGTTCGGTCTGCCTCCTGGCCTCGCGAGATTCTGACGGCAGGCCGACGCAGCGGAAGTGCATCGGAATGTCCGCCCGAATCGCCTCCCAAATCCGCCACAATCATCGCGTGTAAGCGGCGCCAGCCTGCGAGGAGAATCCTGCATGATCCGCCCGACCGCCCTGTGCGCCGCCATCGCATTGTTGTTGACCGCCTGCGCCGCGGACACCACGAACCCGAATGCCACCGGTACGGCGGGATACGGCACCGGGGGCATCTCCAACGCTGGCTTAAGCGGCGGGCCAGGCGGCCGTGGTGCTCCGGGGAGCCAGCAGGATCTGACGCAGTCCGCCGGCGACCGCATCTACTTTGAGACGGATCAGAGTCTGGTAACCCCGGAGTCGCGTGCGACGCTGGACCGGCAGGCCCAGTGGCTGCAGTCAAACCCCGGCGTCAGCGTTTGGGTCGCCGGCAACTGCGATGAACGCGGCACGGAGGAGTACAACCTGGCTCTGGGGCAGCGCCGCGCCGACGCGGACCGCGATTACCTCGCGTCGCGAGGCATCGACACCAGGAGGCTCGCGACGATCAGTTACGGCAAGTCCCGGCCCATCGACCCTTCCTCGAACCAGGAAGCATGGGCGCATGACCGCAACGCGATTACGTCAGTTCGCTGAGTCGATGTTCTGAGGGAGGAAACCAAAGCCAGCGGCATCGCATTGGGCGCGCTCGCTTACGGCGTGTTCGCGCTGCACGATGCAGGCATCAAGTGGCTTGTCGCGGATATTCCGGTCTGGCAGGTGCTGTTCTTTCGTAGCGCGACGATCCTGATCGTCTGTCTGGCGATTGGCCGCCGTCGGCTGCTGGAGCGAGCCGCGGCATCGCCTCTGAAGCGCCCTTTGGCGTTTCGCGGCATCGTCATGCTGACCGCATGGCTGTGTTATTATTCCGCGGCCCGCAGTTTACCGCTGGCACAACTGCTGTGCCTGTATTTCGCGGCGCCGTTGATGGTTACCGTCATGGCCCGGCAACTACTTCACGAACAGGTCACCGCAGCGCGTTGGATCGCGGTCACGGTGGGCTTCATCGGCGTTCTGTTCGCATCCGATCCGTTTGGCGTGCGCGCGTCCTATCCCACGTTGCTGGTGCTGATCGCCGCCGCACTGTGGGGGTATGGTGTCATCCTGATGCGACAGATCGCGCGTCAGGAGCCAACCATGGTGCAAATGCTATCGACCAATACGGTATTTTTGATCGGCACCGGCACCGCGTGTCTTTCGCACTGGCAGCCCATTTCGCTTACGCAAGTGCCACTATTGATCGGCGTCGGACTGGCCGGAGGCCTCGCGCAGTTCCTGGTGTTCGAGGCCGCGCGCATGATCCCCGCGTCGGTCATGGCGACCCTGGAGTATAGCGCGCTGCCATGGGCATTTTTGCTCGGTTACTGGATCTGGTTGGACATTCCCCCGGCTGCCGTGTTCCTGGGCGCGGCGCTGATCATTCTGGCGGGCGCGATATTGGTGCGGGCCGAGCGTCAGCTGCGAGGCTCCAACCTTTAGGACAACGCGTCGTTGATTGACGCCGGAGGGAGCTTGTCTCAGCCTGCATCGTGTGTGCGGCGAATAAGCGAGAGGCGGGACAAATGGCGAGCGACTACACGGTTGGCGATCTGGTCGCCGAATTCCTGACCGCCTGCGGCGTCACCACCGCTTTCGGCATCGCCTCGGTGCACAACATTCCGATGCTGGACGCGATCGGACGGCGCAACACGATACGCTTCGTCATGGCGCGAGGCGAGCTTGGCGGCGCGCACATGGCCGACGGATATGCTCGCGTTTCCGGTGGTCTGGGCGTGCTGTTTTCCTCCACGGGCCCAGGTGCGGCGAACGCGATCGGAGGGCTGATCGAGGCGCGGTTCTCGGGCTCGCCGGTGCTGCACATCACCGGCATGACGGCAACGAAATTCGCCGACCGCGAGGTGGGAACGGTGCACGACCCGATCGATCAGCTTGGCATGATGCGGTCGGTTTGCAAAGCCGCTTACCGGGTGCGATCCGCCCAACAGGCGTTGGGCATTTTGACCCGTGCGGCGACGGATGCGCTGACGGCGCCGACCGGACCGGTCAGCGTTGAAGTGCCGATCGATCTGCAACGTGTGAAAATCGAACGGCCGGCGATGCTCGATGGTTTCGTGCTGCCGATCCCGCCCGGCCGCATGCCCACCGAGGGCGAAATGAACGAGCTTGCCGCACGCGTGAAAGCGGCGAAGCGGCCGATGCTGTGGATTGGCTCCGGCGCGCGGGCGGCGAGCGCGGAGATCCACAAGCTGCTCGATCTCGGCTTTATCTGTGTGAACAGCATCAACGGTAAAGGGACGGTGCCGGAGGATCATCCGATGAGTCTCGGCGGGCTCCATGGCAACGGCATGCCGGGGGTGCAGGAATTCTATGCCACATGCGATTTGTTGTTGGCCGTGGGGACGCGGTTGCGGGCACGGGAAACCGGCGACCTGACGGTGAAGCTGCCGTCGAATATCGTGCATATCGATTGCGATCCGGTGGCGAACGGACGGACCTATCCCGATACGTATTTCGTCTGCGGTGATTCGAAGTTGACGTTGCAGGCGCTGCTGCCGCGGATCGGTGGGCAGATGGCGATCGACCCAGGGTACAAAGCGGAGTTCGCCGATCTGAAGCAGAAAGTCGTCGCCGATTTTCTTGCCACCTTGGGCGTCTATGGCGGCTTTTGCCAACAACTGCGCGACGTCTTGCCGAAGGACGCGATCTGGGTCCGCGACGTGACGCAGAGCAACACCACGTGGGGCGATCGAGTCTTTCCGGTTTACTCACCGCATCAAAGCGTGTTTCCGGTCGGTGCCGGCATCGGTCAGGGTCTGTCCCTCGGTCTTGGCGCGGCCGCCGCGGCCGGCGATCGGAAAACGATCGTAATGACGGGGGATGGCGGATTCTTCCTCAACGTTGGGGAGCTTTGGACCGCGGTGCAGGAAAATCTCGACCTGGTCGTGCTGGTGATGAACGATCGCGGCTATGGCGTGATCAAGCGCATCCAGGACGCGACGGCGCAGGGGCGTCGTTTCTTCGCCGATTTGCAAGGTCCAGATATCGGGAAATTGGCGGCGTTGTCGGATATTCCATATTTCAAATGCAGCAGCGCGGACACGTTCGGTGCGACGGTCGCGAAGGCGCTGGCGATCAAGGGGTTGACCATGGTTGAAGTGGACATGACCGCGGTCGGGGAGTTTCCGGCTTACTATCCGTTTAATCAGAGATTGGGGTGAATTTTTTCGTGGCATTCTCGGAATGATCGTGCCGATCAAATAAGTGTGACCATATCTCAGCTTTCGTGGGGGCGTTGCTCACACAACACGTCATCCCCCGGCTTGTCCGGGGGACCTGTCGCGGCACTGTGCGGCAATAGATGGCCGGCTCGGTGGCCGGCCATGACGTGGTTGACGACTGTGCCAGTCACCCAACCCATCATCCCCCGGCTTGTCCGGGGGACCTCTCGCGGCACTGTGCGGCAATGGATGGCCGGCTCGGTGGCCGGCCATGACGTGGTCGACGACTGTGCCAATCACCCAACCCGTCATCCCCCGGCTTGTCCGGGGGACCTATCCCGGCACCGTGCGGCGAGAGATGGCCGGCTCGGTGGCCGGCCATGACGTGGTTGACGACTGTGCCAACAAGTCAGTCATTTTGCTGGTCGGTATCAGGTGGCGGCCAAGCCGACTCAATTGTGGTTGGGCGTCACTCAACCTACAGCGGCAACATTCCCTGCCGATCTCCCGGCCGTCCGCCGTCCGCGGTAGCCTTCACTTCTCCATCCGCGAACCGCAGCCGCAGCCGGGCTCCGGACTTTACCGACGCCGCGTGCGTGATTGGCGCGCCGGCCGGATCCGTGACCAACGCATAACCGCGTGCGAGCACGGCCAGCGGCGACACCGAGTCCAGGCGGGCCGCGGTGCCCACCAACCGTGCTCGGGCTTCACGCAGCAATGCTCGCGGCGGCCCGTCGGTCAGCCGCCCCAGTACCCGGGCGGCGCGCTGATGCACGAACCCCACCGCGTGGCGCAATTCCGACAAAAGTCGTTGCTCCGCCAAACCGAGTGCGTGACGGCGGATCGTCACCAGATTGGGCAACGCCAGCACCAGCCGTCCGCCGCGATCGCGCACTCGCTCGCGCATGGCGGCGAGAAGCGCGGGAAGATCGGGCAAAAGCGCGGAGAACGAGGCCAGCGCCGCTCGACGCCGCTCCAGAAGGTTGGGCAACCCCATCGCGAGGCGGTCGCCTCGGTCGTCCAGCCGCTGCCGCGCGGTGCCGAGCAGCGAGGGCAAATCCGGCAGCTCCCGCTCCGCCCGGATCAGTCGCAATCGCGCGTCGCGGGTCACATGCGCCAGAGCCCCCGTCAGCCGCGCCGCGGTATGTGCCAGATCGGCGAGGAGATCGGCGCGCGCGGGGATCGCCATCTCCGCCGCCGCCGTGGGCGTGGGCGCGCGACGGTCGGACACGAAGTCGATCAGTGTCGTGTCCGTCTCGTGACCCACCGCGGAAATGAGCGGGATGCGGCAGGCGGCGGCGGCGCGGAGCACGATCTCCTCGTTGAACGCCATCAGGTCTTCCAG
>JBEKGV010000126.1:0-8568 GCA_050012615.1 Acetobacteraceae bacterium
ACGGTCTTTCTGCCATAGCGTCCCGCGAGCCAACGCGTCATCGGCATGGTGATGACACTTGCCGCGATATACGAAGTAAATACCCAGCCGACCTCGTCATCGGCCATCGACAGAGTGCCTTGAAGATAGAGCAAGGCCGCATTGGGCAGCGAGATGGTGGCCGCCTGCATGAAGCTCGCCATCAGCGCCGCGACAATGATCGCGCGATGGCCGTCGGTTGCGGTGCTCGATGCGAGTGCGGCGCTCATCTGGCCGCCTCGCTCACGCGCAGGGTCTGGAGCGGGTGGAGCAAGGTACGGCGATAGCCAGTGTCGACCCGCGCGGTGACACTAAGGCCCGAAAACAGCGGCCTGTTCGGATCGATCTCGTCGAACTCGAGGCGTACCGGCAGACGCTGGACGACCTTGACCCAATTGCCGGTCGCGTTCTCGGGCGGCAGGACCGCGAAATCCGATCCGGTGCCTGGGCTCATGCTGACGACATGCGCTTTGAAGGCGCGATCCGGAAAGGCGTCGACGTCGATTGCCGCCTCCTGTCCCGGACGCATGTGGGTCAGGCCGGTTTCGCGGAAATTCGCTTCGATCCAGATACGCCGGCTTGACATCATCGAGAACACCGCGGCGCCGGGATTGACGAAGTCGCCAACCTGCAGGTCGTCGACTCTTGTCACGATGCCATCGTCCGGCGCCACCACCGTCGCGTAGGACAGATTGAGCTGGGCCTTGTCGAGTTGCGCCTTGGCCGCGAGGACGGTCGGATGACGATCGATTTCGGTATTCGGGTCGCCGTTCAGCGCGGCCACGACGTTGGCGATCTGGTGTTCGATCGAGGCGACGCGCTGACGAGCGACCTTTAGATCCATATCGGCCTTGTCGAAGACCTCGCGCGGCGTCGAACCGTCGGTGACAAGCGCTTTCCTTCGCGCATATTCACGCTGGTCGAAGTCCGCCGTGGCGCTCGCCGATTGAAGATCGGCGAGTTGCTGGCGCCAGGTGGCCTTGAGCTCATTGATCTGGAGACGGGCGCTGGCGAGTTGCGCCTCTGCCTGATCGACCGCGATCTGATACGGCTCCGGATCGATCCGGAACAGGAGCTGGCCCTGTTTCACATGCTGATTGTCCCGGACGGCGATTTCCACCACCTGGCCCGCAACCCTGGCGTTGACCGACTCCTTGGCGGCGCGGACGAAGGCATCGTCCGTCGAAACGTAAGGTTCCTCCGCCAGATAGTACGCCGCGCCGACGGCGGCCAGGATAATCGGGAAGAGGATCAAAAGCGGGCGACGCAACCGCTCGCGCAGCGTCCTTTTTGGTATCACGGCCGGGCGATCGGATGCGGGACGTTCAAGATCCCGGCTCAACCTGGTGTTGTCGTCGGCAAGCAGCCCCACGTTGGCTTTGTCGATCGCGGTGCCGGAAGCCGTCGAGGTGGCGGCCGGTGTGAAACGGGGTTGTACGGCGGCAGTCACGTCATTTGCACTTTGTAACATGGCGCTGTGACCTAACACTCTGGCAACGACAACGATTGCGAGATCCACTCTGCTTCGACACAGAGCGGTGGTTTGCCCAGATCGTCCGCGACGAATGCCACTCGTTCTCGCTCGCCGATGGCGTCGAACCCGGCGAGGTCCGTCGCGAGAAGTTGGTCAATGAGCTCGGCGACGCCAGCGCCACGCTTGCCCTCGGTAACGAAGGCGGCACGTTCCTTGACCGATGGCAGGGCATTCGCGACCGCTACAGGCAGTCCGCAGACGCCAAGGAAGGCAAGGTCGTTCTCGGCATCGCCGACCCCGATGCAATTGAGCGGTGACAGACCGAGTTGCGCCAGTGCGCCGCGCAAACCGCTCGCCTTGGTGACGCCGGAGGGCAGCACGATGGCGACGCCCTTGTTGCACGCGATCCGCAGGTTGAGGCCGAGATCACGAATCGCGCTGACCACCTTGCCGACATTCGGTTCCTGGGTCGCAACGATCACCTGCCCCAACCACAGTGGCGCCACTTCAAGTTCACGCAGACGCTCGACAAAGGCGGGGGGCGGTGCGTCGCCTAGCGCCCGCACCTCGTGGTTGGCCGGGTCGTATAGCAGTGCTCCGTTTTCGGCGACCACGAGATCGAACAGGTCCAGCCGCGGCATGACCCGCCGCAGATCAGCCAGGTCTCGGCCGGTGATCAGGATCAGGCGCCGGGCACCGTCGCGCAACCGCGCCAAAGCGGCGAGGGTCAATTCGTCGACCACACCGTCGTCGGCGATAGTTCCGTCGTAATCGGTCGCCAGGGCCTGATACCGCATGCATCCTCCTCGTTCAGTGCCGTCGGAACCGGCGTCGAAACTGGCGAACGGATCTCACTCCATCCGCTCGACCCATTGCGCGCGCGAAGGTCCCGGCTCGAACGGATCGCCAAAGTATTGAGTTTCGCGGGTCACCTTCCCATCCAGAAACTCCATGATGCTCACTGTGTAGGACGGCTGGCCGTCATAGGTGAGGATGAATTCCGTGACCCAGAGGTCGCCCGTGCCGGTGATTCGGCGCACCGTGAAGCGCTTGCTGTTCGGCTGCGCGGTGCGAGAGGCCTGGATGTTGTGCCGGCCCCTGATGCGCTCGCCCGATTGCGGGTACTCGAGCACTGCGTCCTCTCGATACATGTCGTGCTCGACGTCGAAGTCGTTCGCATCCGAGGCGGCCCAGTGGCGATTGAGTGCGTCTCGAATCTCGGGCTCATTCATGCTGCTGCTCCCGTTCCGGATCATCGAAGCACAGCGTCGGCCATAGCGTGCCGTCGCAGGTCGATTGCCCACCCGAACCTGATCCCCCGCTTGCACGTAGCCGCTCGACCCGCCTGAGGCACCAGGCGGGACGCCGGCGCTGCCCACGAGGACTTCGCGTACCGGGCGGCCGAAGCATTTCCATTCGCTGCCGGTTGTACATCGACCGAACCTGACTTGTGGTTTTGCTCGGTCATGTTGGGCATCCGTTACGGGGGGAATGGGCTGCCTCGGTAAGGTGTGCTGAGTTGTTCGGCGGGACATTCGCGCTTGCCGGTGCGTCGGTCTTCTTGGTTCGCATGCGCTATTGTCAATTCGCCGGATCGAATGCCGTCGACGCTCGCGCATGGAGAGCACTGCACCGAGCGGCTTCGGGCTTTCACGACGGGATTAGGATGTTCTGGAAATCCCGTGTTTGAGCGCGGCGCTAAACACTCGGCTCAGCCTGGCCATCCTCCGCGTTGCCGGCTGATTGTCATGAGGCAGCAACGAAAATGCGGACCTTCAAATGAGCGCGCTGACGATGTGGCGGACACACTGACCGGCCATTCACCCCGTGACGTTGCTTCTCTCATCCATTGAGCGCCCGCGGGCCGCTGACGAACCAATTGCGCCTGACGTAGAAACGCAACGGACTGTCGGCCGCGCGGGTAATGCCGATCCGTTTGCTCTGCCCGATTTCGCCGGACGCCTGACCGTCGGTTCCGAGCCACAACGGACCGGCCTGGCAGAGGTCGATCCCGTCCAGCCGGCAATCGATCCCCAGCGCCGTGCACAGCCTTCCCGGGCCCCGCGCCAGATCTCGCGCCGGCGGGTTGCCGCGATTTCGCTCCATGATCGTGATGCCATGGGTTGGCTCGATCGCCCTGATCAGGACACCCGCGCCGACGCCGGAGGCCTCGCTCGACACGTTCAGCATGAACGACGTGCCATAGGCGAGATAGACGTAGGCATACCCGCGCTCGAGAAACAGCGTCCGATTGCGCGGGGTCATGCCTCGCCAGGCGTGACCCGCGGCGTCGCCGATGTCGTATGCCTCGGTCTCGACAATGCGTCCGCCCGCCACGCCTTCCGCCAGCATCCGGACCACCATTTTGCCGATGAGAAACCGAGCGAGTTGGACCGTATCGACTGGCAGCTCCGCCCGGTCCAGCACGCGCGGGCTCGCGACCGTCGAGCTGCTTTCACGCCATCCGCTCAACCCATCGTGCGCGCGACGGTCCCGGCTCGGAGGGGTTGCCAAAGTACTGGGTCTCGCGGGCGACCTCGCCATCCAGGAACTCCCTGACGCTCACCGAACAGGATGACTGGCCGTCATGGGCGAGGATGAATTCCGTGGCCCAGAACTCGCCAGAGCCGACGATCCGGCGCACCCTGACGCGCCTGGCGTTCGCCTGCGCGGTGCGAGAGGCCTGGATGTTGTCCCGGTCTGACGAAGCTCAGGCAAGTGCACCGCCGACGTTCTTCCAGGCATCGATACCACCCTGAATATGGCGTGCCGTGGTGAGACCGGCATCTTGCGCCGCTTGCACGGCCATGGCCGAACGCTCGCCGAAGGCACAGTAGAACAGCAACCGTTTGCCAGTCGCCTCCGCCAGCTCATGCAGCAGTCCGCCCGCGCCGATGTTCTCCTGAAGCTCGGGGTAAGGCGCGTGCAGCGAGCGTGGAATACAGCCGTGCCTTTCGCGCTCTGCCTTTTCGCGCAGATCGATCAGCACCACGTCGGGTTGCCCGACCAGATCCAGCGCCTCCCGCGCCGAGTATGCCCAACCGTGGCGAGCGACGTCCTCCTGATGCAGGCCCTGACGCATGTTCGCGGGAACCGCCACGTCCATCATCTTCGGATTGGCGAGGTTCAATCCATTCATCAATGCGACATATTCCTCGGCCGATTTGACCTGCAGGCGCGGATTGTAAGCCTTCTCTTCAGCGATGGTGCTGACGGTGTCGCCCTTGTAGTCGTGCGCGGGAAATACCAATGTCTCGTCTGGCAAACGCAATAGCCGGCCGAGTGATTCGTACTGGGCGCGCGGATCGCCGTTCTGGAAATCGGTGCGCCCGGTGCCGCGGATCATCAGCGTGTCGCCGGTGAACACGCGATCCCCCATTAAGAAGCTGTACGAATCGTCGGTGTGGCCGGGCGTGTACATCGCCTCCATGTTCACGCCCTCGACGTGCAGCGTGTCGCCGTCAGCGATGCGCATCGATACCACGTCGACGCTGCTCTGCTCGCCCATCACGGTGATGCAGTGTGTCCGGTCACGCAGCGCTCCAAGGCCGGTGATATGATCGGCGTGCAGATGCGTATCCACCGCCTTGACGAGATGCAGGTCCAGCTCGCGCATCAATTGCAGATAGCGATCGACTTTCTCAAGCACGGGATCGATGATCAGTGCCTCGCCGCCGCGGCGACTCGCGATGAGGTAGGAGTAGGTGCAGGAAACCGGTTCAAAGAGCTGGCGAAAAATCATCGCGTGCCTCCTGTGCTGCCCGGAGAACGTTGGATACAGGGTGCGGCGATATGTTCGTTGCCGATGAAACTATCAGGCGCCTGGTCCATGACGATCTCCATACTGGCGTTGCCGGTCTGGTTGACCAGCCGATGAGCCGGTCAACCAGACGGTGCACATGACCGTAGTATCAATTCGCCGGCTGGGCCACCATGCGGAGATACGGCTTCACGGTCGTCCAGCCGTTCGGATATTTCGCCACCGCCTGTTCATTGGACACCGCCGGCAGGATGATCACGTCATCGCCGGGGCGCCAGTTCACCGGCGTCGCCACCGTGTGTTTCGCCGTCAGCTGGCAGGAGTCGAGCAGCCGCGACACCTCATCGAAGTCGCGGCCGGTGGTCATCGGATAAGTCAACATCGCCTTGACCTTCTTGTCCGGGCCGATGACGAAGACCGATCGCACCGTGGCGTTGTCAGCGGCGGTGCGGCCGCCGGAGGTGGTGCCGGCGCCCTCGGGCAGCATGTCGTACGTGTTGGCGGTGATGTTCGGGGCCATGCCGAAGCCCGCGATGTCCTCGCGCCGATCTACGGCTGGTTTACCAAGGGCTTCAACACCGCCGATTTAAATGAGGCGAAGGCGCTGCTGGATGGACTGACGTGAGCCGGTCCGGCTGCATGACCAAAGGTTCGCCGTGAGTGACCAAACCGCGATGCTTGCCGCTTGTGGGCTGACGCGGGATAACTCGCCGAGTGACCCGGCATAAGAAGGGAGGCAACCATGGCGGCGGACTACAGCATATGTCTTGGAACGGCAGGCTGGGGCGTGTGGCACAGTCCGGATGCCGGAAACCGCTGGACACGGCATCGCGCCCCATTCCCACTCAATAGCCGCATCCAGGCGCTGATCACCCATCCCACCGAGCCGAGCACGGTTTTCGCCGGCGGCGATACCGGCTTGTTCGTGAGCCGTAACGCAGGGGCGCGGTGGGAGCGCCTCAACGCCAATGGAGGCTTGCCGACGATTTGGTCTCTGGCCATCGACCCTGTCGATCCCGAGGTTCTTTTTGCCGGAACACGCCCGGCGGGGCTGTATCGATCGCGCGACGGGGGACGGCAGTGGGAGAAATTGGCGGTGGACATCGCCCGCGAATGCTCCATTGGCGTGCCCTTCGTGACCGGCGTCGCAGTGGACCCCGACGATCATCGTATCGTCTGGGCCGCGGTTGAAATCGACGGCGTCTTTCGCAGCCTGGATGGCGGGGACACCTGGATGCACCTTGAGACGGGTTTGTATGATCCGGACATTCATGCGCTGACGATCGCGGCGACCCAGCCAAAGCGTGTCTATGCCAGCACGGCGCGCGATATGTTTGTCAGCGACAATGTGGGCGAGTCATGGAAGCCGCTAGGCATCAAACAGAAATGGCCGCTCCCTTATGCCCGCGGGATCGTGGTCAAGGCGGATGATCCTCGCGTTCTGTTCGCCGGGTGCGGCGAGACCACGACGGGCGAAAAGGGCTACGTGCTCCGCACGGCAGACTTCGGGGAGACGTGGGAAACCCTGCCACTTCCCATCCAGGCGAACGCCACCATTTGGGGCCTGGCGACGCATCCCGCCGACGGGAACCGCATCGTGGCGTTCAGCCTGTTCGGCGAGGTGTATGTCAGCGAGGATGCCGGCGCGTCCTGGCGCAAGATCGCTCGTGAATTCGGTGAGATCAGAGCCGCGGCCTGGGTGCCAAATTAACTTTTCATGGTTTCAGCAGGGACTGTCAGCCGCGCCGCGTCAAAATGGTACACGCGCGCGGTGTTGCCGCCGGCGATCTTCGCCTGCTCGTCGTCCGGCACCCCGGTCAATATCTCCGCCAGGATCTTTCGCGATTGGGGAAACGTCGACTCGCTGTGGGGATAGTCCGAGCCCCACATCATGTTGTCGACGCCGATGACGTCTCGCAGGCGAATGCCGATGGCGTCCTCCTGAAAGCTCAGCACGACGTTGCGGCGGAAGAAGTCGCTCGGGATCATTCCGTCCTTGAACCGGTAAATGGCTTCGCCGTGGCGCTCGCGGTACGTGTAGTCCATGGCGGAGAGCACGTGGGGCACCCATGCCAGCTCGAACTCCACGATGGCCAGGGTGAGGCGGGGGTGACGCTCGAACACGCCGGAGAAGATCAGATCGCATAGTGACAGCGCCGGATAAAACACCTTCGTCGCGCGGCTGCTGGCGTCTCGGAGTGTCTTTTCGCCGGCGCCGCGGATCCTGCCTTGCCGTCGCGTGGCCGTATGCAGGCTTAGCGGCAGGTCGAGCGCCGCGGCGGCAGCCCAGAACGGTTCGTATTCGGATTGATCGTAGCGCCGGTCTTCGAACGGATACTCGGTGATCATCGCGCCGGCCAGGCCAAGCCGGGCGGCGCGCTCCAGTTCCTTGATGCCGTCCTGGACGTCGTCCAGGTTGATCATCGCGATACCTTTGAGCCGCGCGGGATCCACGCGGCAAAAATCGGCGAGCCAATCGTTGTAGGCTCGAAAGATCGCGGACATCAGCTTCGTGTCCGCCACCCTGAAGTAAAACAGTCCTTGCGAGGGATAGACGACTTCGCCGGCGACCCCATCGAGCTCCATGTCCCTGAGGTGTTGCATTGGGTCGTACCCGCCGCTGTGCACGTCCTCCAGGCGCCCCTGGGCAGAAATGCTCTCGGGCGCGTCGAATCGGGCACCCGCGTTCGAGATAAGGCCGATCCCGGAGAGGATCTGATCCGCTTCGACAACGATCTGGTCGGCTCCGTCGATCCGCTGTATGCGCGGCGCTCGATCTCGGAAGGCCGGGTCGATACGATTCTGCCACAGATCGGGCGGTTCGAACACATGAGAGTCGGACGAAAGAACCAGGGGCAGCATCGGCATCTCCTATCTCACCCGATCGCGGACAGCACTTTTGGCGACCGGCTTGTCGTCGTCAATGCGGGCGGTGAGCAGTGCTCGCCTCGCACTGATGACACCGTGGGTTCAGGTCTTGATCGATTAAGCCATCGTTACGCCTGCGTCCCCGAAGGCCGCGGGGCGCAGGCAGGCGGCCCGATCCTCCAGGGACTGGCCGAAAGAAGTTATCGAATATGAAATTTCGACCTAAAGGTCTTTTGAAACCGCGTCCGCCAGATGGTCCAATATATTTCCCCAGCCCTTGGTGTGACCTTCATGAATCGCCGGCGTCGGTAGACGCTCGTGGGTTAGCACGAGGTCGGTTTCATCGCCGAGCGGATTGAGTTCGACGGTTACCAACGTATTCACATTGTTCGTCAGCGGGCCAATCCACGTGAACACAAGCTTGCGCGGCCGGTCGATTTCCACATAG